>DGJT01000061.1 GCA_002387565.1 Akkermansiaceae bacterium UBA4589
AGTACCAGGCATTCATTTCTACACTCTCAATCAGAGTGCTAATATTCTCCCTATCGTGAATAATCTTAAAAAATAATCTATGATGTCTAAAGTGATTAATATTGGTCTTGCAGGTTTTGGCACTGTAGGTAGTGGTGTAGCTGAAATACTTGCTGAACAGCAATCCATGATTTCAGCTAAAATCCAGCAACCTTTTGAGTTAAATATTGTTAAAATTTTAGTGCGTGATACTGCAAAAGCGCTCAAACACCCTCTCGTCAATGAATCTCAGCTCACCACTAATTGGGAAGATTTAATTCATGATGACAGTATCGATTGGGTGATTGAGCTCATCGGCGGTACGACTCATGCTTACACGCTCGTCAAAGCTGCTTTGGAGGCTAAAAAACCTGTAATTACAGGCAATAAAGCTCTTATTTCAGAACATGGAGCAGAGTTGTTTGCTCTCTCTAAGACTCATCAAACACCTATTTATTTTGAAGCTGCCGTAGCTGGAGGCATTCCTATTATTACTAATTTACGTCAGACTTTAAGCTGCAACGAAATTAAGAGTATTACGGGTATTATTAACGGTACTTGTAATTATATTTTAGAGCAGATGTCTGTAGCAAAAATTAGCTATGAGCAAGCTCTCAAGCAAGCTCAAGATTTAGGCTATGCAGAGGCTGATCCTACTCTAGATGTGAATGGTTGGGATGCCACACACAAGGCTTTGATTATCTCTTGCCTCACTTATGGTTTCTACGTAGACCCCAAGCTCGTACATGTTGAGGGAATTGATACTATTCAAGCTACAGATTTAGTCTTAGCTGAAACCTTAGGCTATTCATTGAAACTTATTTCAAAAATTAAGAAGCAAGATAATGGAGCAATCGAAATTCGCACACAGCCATCTCTAATTCCCAAGAGCTCTATTCTATCATCAGTTAATGGTGTTTTTAACGCTTTACTTGTAGATGGAAATTACCTTGGTGATAGTTTTTTCTATGGCCAAGGAGCTGGTAAATTCCCTACGGCTTCTTCGGTAGTGACTGATCTTATTACTTGTTACCAAGATCAAGCGACTGGAGAATTTAGAGGCTTTTTACCTTTTGTAAAATCAGGTGAGATTGTTAAACCTGATCTAACTAAGAGCGCTTATTATGTACGCCTTAATGTGATTGATCGAGCAGGCGTCATGGCGAAAGTCACTCAAAGTTTAGCTAATTCAGATATTAGTCTCTCTGGTACACATTCACCTATTGACCCTAGCAACCCTGACGCAGAGTTCACCACTATGGTTCTGCTGGTACATACCTGTGAGTATGGCAAACTTAAATCAGCGTTAAGTACTCTACAAACAGAGGTAAAAGAGGTCACTCAAGCACCTGTTGTTTTGAGAATTGAGGATGTTTAACTGAGGCATTGTCCCCTCACTGGTTCATTAACTATCAAGCTTTCTTCCTCGTGCTCTCAGCTGTGAGTACATTTTCACTGGCAACGTCCTGAATATCTGGTTTAATCAGAATTGACTTAACCGTCACTGTAACTTTCTTGGCTTTTGGCTTAAGTGTTTTTTCCTTGGGCTCTGATTCTGGCAGAGCTTGACCTGGGTTTTCTTTGTCCATGCCTAGCACTTCGATTTGCCAGGGCATAAATAAATTATCTATAGTGTCAGTCTCTTTAATCCATGCTTCTATAGAGCTGCGTGAACCTAGAGTGCTTTCTTGAATATTTAGTTCAGCTGCTTTTTTACGCTTGGTTTCAATCCATGATTTGACGAGCTTGTCTTCCTCTTGGTTGAGGCGCACACGGGCATTTTTGATGACTTTTGGCCATTGATCTTTAGGTTGTTTCTTGGCTTTTTTGACAGCTTTATTAAAACCATCTACCCATTCCTTACGCCAGCGGTCATAAAGTTTTACTTTTTGGCCTTTGGCTAAAGCTTGCGCCCATTCTAGCATTTTGGCGTTACCTAGAATCTTAAATGGCGTTTTGTTGTCTGTAGCGGCTCTTTCCTCTCTCCAGCTACCAATTGCCTGTAAATAACACAAAGCTTCTTCTTTGAGCTTTTCCGAGCCTTTAATACGCCATTTATCTTTGTAGTCCGTTGCAGAAATGCCACCTTTTTTATTTTGTTCCCAATCACAGCTCTGCTCAAACCATTCCCAACGACCTAACTCTTTGAGTTGGGCGGTAAGTTTATCAGCGGCGGCTAGCAAATAGAGCACGTCTCCCTTGGCATACTCTAACATGCTTTCAGGCAAGGGTCTCTTGGTCCAGTCTGAGCGTTGCTCAGTCTTGTCTAGAGATTCACCTAGTAAATTATTTAAAACTTCCCCCAAACTAAGCTTCTCAAAACCTAAGAGTTTAGCCGCTATCTGAGTGTCATAAATCTTACCAGGGATACGGCCCCAATAACGATGCATCAAAGTGAAATCATACTGAGCACCATGCATCCACACCGTTTGGGTATCTAAGTACTCAATTAGAGGGATAAGGTCATCCATGCTTAATGGATCAATAATCTCTACATGCGCTTGATTCGCAAATTGAATAAGGCAAAGTTTTTCTTGATAATGATAGAAATTATCAGCCTCTAAATCGACAGCGCAACGTGTCTCGCCCTGTTCTTTGAGTTGCTCCAACCACTCTTGAAGCTGTTTATTAGTTTCAATCATGTGAATTAGTCACTCAATCCTGCCAAGAGTAATTCGGCATTGTTTTGAGTATTTTTAATATTTTTTTGCAAAACTTCTATAGCCTCAACTGTAGGAAGCTTACTTAGCTTACGTTTAATTTCACAAATTTTGGCAAACTCATCTGGATGGTAAAGTCTATCATCATTACGTGTACCACTCTGAGGAAGATTAATAGCAGGGTAAATACGACGCTCTGAAAGCTCTCTATCGAGTCTAACCTCCATGTTGCCTGTTCCTTTGAACTCTTCAAAAATAACATCATCCATACGACTCTCTGTTTCAACGAGCGCTGTAGCAAGAATAGTCAAACTACCCCCACCCTCAACATTACGTGCAGAGCCAAAAAATTTACGGGCTAATTGTAACGCTTGACCGCTAACACCCCCTGTACCTATAGGGCCTGAGGATTCAGCTTGATTATACGCACGAGCTAAACGAGTGAGTGAGTCTAATAAAATGACCACATCCTTGCCGTGTTCAACGAGGACTTTGGCGCGCTCTAGCACCATTTTGGCTAATTTAATATGCTGTTTAACTGGCTCATCAAATGTCGAAGCAAATACCTGAGCATGATGAGCGGCTTCAAAATTAAAGGTATCTTCAAAATCACTCACTTCTTCAGGGCGCTCATCGAGCAACAGTACCATTAACTCTACTTCTTCGTGGTTAATAGCAATTGCCTTAGCAATACTTTTAAGTAACATGGTTTTCCCTGCTCTTGGAGGAGCTACAATTAAACCACGTTGTCCTTTACCTAAAGGTGCAACAATATCTAAGATACGTCCACTACTTGAAGCCTCTTTGCCATCAAATAGAAAACGCTCGTTAGGAAACATAGCGGTCAATTTATCAAAAGCATGCACTCTTTCTTCCTTGCTGACTTCTTTGTCGTCAACACTAAGGATTTCGGTTACATATAAAGATTTACTTCTGTCATCTGGAGCTTTGACTCTAGCTCTTAATTTATCACCTGTGTGCAAGCGCAATACTCGTATGCTCTTGAGTGACACATAAAAGTCGTAGTACTGAGGTTTAAAATTAACCTTGGCATCGCGCAACATCCCAAAAGCATCTCTACTACCTTTTTCTAAAATACCATCAGCATATAATGTAGCTCCTTCATGAGCATAATAAAATAATAACTCATAAACGAGTTTATCTTTTTTGTATTGAGGAGGATAATCGACTTGGTGCTTTTTAAGCTCTTTTTGTAACTCTGCTCGACTCATTGACTGAATAACCGAAACCTCTATTTCGACATCCAACATCGTTTTAGGTTTTTCTGGCTCTACAGGTGCAACCGGAGCTTCACTGTCGATTGTTAAATTATCTTCTTTTGCTGCATCTGTTGTTTGGTCTTCTGATTCTTTTTCTATAGTTTCATCAGTTACAAGCTTATCAACTTTAGGCTCAGCTTTCTTGGCCTTCGGTTTTTTAACTGTCACTTTTTTAGTAGCTTTTTTACTTGCTGGGGCAGATGGACTTAAGTCCGAACTTGGGCTCCATTCTTCAACTAAAGGTAACTCTTGAGCAGCATCGTTCTGCTCTGAATTTAATTCACTATGCATGATTAATAATAGTATCTATTTGTGTTTTTAAAAAAATTTCGCCTTGTACATTCCAAATGAAATAATCAGCTTTACTTTGATTATATCTCCATGATCTTTGAGCTTGAAGATAAAAGTCAATCATTGATTGTTGCTCATCTTTAGCTTGAATCCCTTTACTTGATAGTCTCTGCCTTAATCGCTGTATCTGTAAAGATGGTGGAATGCTTACAAGTATAACCTCGCCTTGATAAGGTGAGCTTTCTTGAGAGTGTAGAAGAGGTATTTCAGAGATAAAATAAGATTTATTTTTATCTTTTAGCCAAGCTTGATAGCTGTGAAGCCAAGCTCGTTCAACTTCTGGATGAAGTATTGCCTCTAATGCTTTTTTTTTGCAAGGATTTTCTATGAGTTTTTTTAATAATAAAGCTTTTAACTCAACTGTGTCTTTAATCTGCCGCTCTAAATCAAACGCTATTTTTATTTGCTGTTGTATAGCCTCTTGGCTCCATAGTTCTTGAACACATTTATCTGCATCAAAAACTTCTGATTGAGCTAATTTTTCATAGAGCACCTGAGCTACAGAGCTTTTACCTGTAGCTATTTCTCCTGTGACAATAAAAGATTGTTTAGGATATAAAGTCATAAAGTTAAAATAAAAAAGCATGGTCATAAACTATAACCATGCTTTTTTTATCATTAATAAATATTCATTACTGAGGCACAAGAGACTCTGGCATAAGAGCTTCTTCTACTCCTGGATTCAACTTATTAACAGCTTCGCCACTGGCATCTACTACTCTTGCTGTGACAAAAATAACTAAATTGCTGCGATCTTGACTATCTATTTGTGATTGAAATAAGCGGCCAATAAAAGGAAGATCTCCTAAAATGGGAACTTTATCCTCAATAGTTATACGTTCTTCTTTAATGAGTCCACCTACAGCAACAGTGTTGCCATCATACAAAGTAAGCTGAGTTTCAATCTTTCTTCTTGAAAATACAGGTTGCTCAATAGAGTTCGCAGTAATTTCAATTTGTTGCCCATCTGCAATACCATCACCATTAGTATCTGCATCAGAGTCATAACCGTTAATTGGACTACCATAATTAATAAAGCCATCAAATTCAACAATCGTTGGTTTAAAGTCCAGACTAATAGTTTGATTATTGGCGCCTAGATTAGGAGTTACTCTCAAAGAAACACCTAAATTTTCAATTTCAAAGTCAGTCGGATTGGCAGGTGCTACTGGAGAAATAGTGGAAGCCGTTATTTCAGTAGGAATTTGAGGCGCTTCATAACTAGTAGGGTAACGCATTTCATCAACGACTTCAATTAGGGCTTCTTGGTTATTTTTAGCCATTACGCTAGGAGCAATGAGAATATCCACACCTTTTTTTTGTGATAAACCACGCATGACAAGCTCTAATTGACTACCATTAAGAAAATCATTATCTAAAAATGATAATACTCCAGGAGCTACAGAGTCAACATTTTGACCTGATAACCTTTGAGCATTACCGACAATTGAACTTAGAGCAGTACTAGAAATTGCGCCTGAACCTGAACGCAGACCTGAAGTAACTATACCATCAGTGGATCCAGCAGTGAAATCTGAAGTTAAACGCTCTAACCCTGAACCCGTTGTGCCTCCTGTAATACCTCTATTATTAGAGTCTGCTAAATTCCAATCAAAGCTAAGCTCATCTAAATCATTTTGGTTAATTTCCATGAACTTACTGACAATTCTCACTGCAGTATTAGTTTTAAGCTTAATCTCGTTAATAATACTTTCAAGTAAATCAATGTTTTCCTGAGTATTGCTGACAATGAGCTTATTTCCAACTAGAGAAGCTGATGCATTATCAGTAAACTTAATACCTCGACCTTGCAGTAACTCTTGAATACTTGCATTTGCACTCGTGCCGCCACCCGCAGCAGGTGCTGGAGCAAATGGATCATTTGGAGCTAAGGTACTATTAGTAGAAGATGAATCACTTAGTGCCGTTTTAAAATCGGGTGGTACTAAAAAAGTACGTTGTCTTAAAACACCATTACCGTCCCCCTTTGGGAAAAGCACAACAGCAAATTCTTCAGCCTTGAAACCTAGGTCTAACTTACTACAAACAGATTCTAATATATATCTGAGTGGCACACTATTAAGTGATATTTTGTCAATGCGTCTGGCTGCAATAGGGTTAGTGACATCTCCGTTATCTCTTACAACAAAGTTCAATCCTCTATTTGCTGTATTAGTTCGAGTATCATACTCTTTTGATAATTGGCGTATTTGCTCAATAGCTTCGTATAAATTCATATCTTCAAGGTCAATTGAAGGGATAATAATATCATCTAAAGCTTTTGAAGTTATTTCGGCTCCATTATCATTATCTACTAAAGTGCCTTGCAGTTGAGTCGCTCTTAATGAAGTTACTGAAATAGGCTTTTCCCATTGAGCTGCAATTTGGTTTAAGTAGCTAGCACGACTCTCTTGATAAGCTGTTTCATAGTAACCTGCTTTTTCTTGCTCAACTTTAGTCATCCCCATGCGTGCTGCTTTATTGTAAGGATCTAAAATTAGAATTTTTTCATACTCTAGAGAAGCCTTATCAAATAAACCTGCATCATAATAACCTTCTGCAACATAAAGTAATTGATTCACTTGCTCGCGCTTTGCTAAATAAGCTTGATCAACTGCCTTATTGGTTCTTATGGGATCATTAATATATTCAGTCAACTTTTGTGCTTTTTTGTTATTTTCATCTTCTGACTCTATCTCAGAAAGAATTTCTAAAGCTTCTTGGTGACGCCCTTGTTTGTAATAATCTTTAGCTAAATCATATCTAGCCTGTTGTAGATCTTTACGAATAGAGCCTCTTAAGTCTTGGGTAAGTGGAGCATTAGGAATTCGGCCTAATGCTTGTCTATAAATAGAGATAGCTTGGTCATAATTGTTTTTACTATATTCAACTTTAGCTTGCTCATAGAGAACAGTTCCTTCTTGTAACCGTAAATTCCTAGCTTGAATTTCTTGTGATAAGATGGGATCCGTCACTACTGGTTCACTTTGAGCCAAACTTAACGCCAAGCTACTAGCTCCTAGCAAAGTAATAAAATAATGTGATTTCATATTAATAGTTTGATAAAACTTAAATTGATTAAAAAAAATTACAATGTAATTCTTTTGATTTTTTGCTCTCCTGATTCCAGCCAGCCGACTTCTAACTCATAAAAACCTAAATCCGAATTAAAAGTTAAATCTGTAACTTTATAGTTAACTTTTTTAGATTCTGTATTAAAAGGTAAAGTAAACTCATCATTGACTTTAACTGTAATTGTGTTGCTTTCTTGATTCAATGCATTAAGCCTGACTTCTGCAGTGAGGTCTTCAAATTGGTATTGCTTTAGTAGTTCTGGATCTCGAGGTAAAGTTCTGGGAACTTGATACGTAATCCCTTGAGCAAAAGGACTTAAATCTTGAATAGTTGCCATTTGAGTTTTGGTAGTTTGACCTGGTCTAGTTTCAACTTCAACACCTTCTTGGATGTCTAGCAATTTAAATCTTTTTAGATTAATTTCACCTTGATTAAAGAAATCTTCTCCAGCAGCAATCCCTGATCTAGTTCTATTTAAAACTTTTCCTTCAATATCCATGTAACTAAACCATGCTTTACCAGCTGCATAACTTGAAAACTTTAATTGCCATGGCAAGACATTAACTTGAACAAGTTCAAGTTTAGCAATCAGTTCTGGAAATGATTGATCACTATTAGGGTCTGTTCCTCCCTGATACTCTTCTATATTAGAGAAGCCATCCGCATCTGTATCTTGTTCTAAAATAGTGTCTAACTTCCAATTTAGCTCATGCTGAACAAACCATGAATTTTCAACTGGAGGGTGTATAGTATCTGCTTTGGCAAAATCAATCACGCCTTCTGCCCCCTGTTTTAGATATAATGGCACACTCACTAAAAAATCTACTTGTCGCCCAGCACCTGTCATTGCCGACACCCATTGTACATCTTTTGAAAAATAATTTTCAAAATTTTCTAAATATTTGTAAGCTTCTGGCTGCCAAGTAGAGAGATTTTTATTTTTACTTGAAGCTGATGCAAACTCTTTATCACCTTCATATAAACTAGGCACAAAAATTATAGCAAATGCTAATAACAATACAGCAAGAATAACACCTATAATATCTATAATATTAATTTTTATTTTTTTTGTTAAGCTCATATTTTTAACCTTCTCTTAATAAAACAACTTCCAAAACTAACCCTACTAAAACTTCTTCTTTCCCAAGAATCTGTTTGAAAATTTCTCTAGACTGAATAACTTTAGCTTCTTGCGCAGACTCTTCATTCGAGCTCGTAGAAGAACCAAATAAAGCAGCTAGATCAAATGATGAACTACGAGTTTTATTCAAAGATTTTTGCGCAGGATCTTTAAACTCTATTAAGCTTAAATCAACTGGCAGTAATTTTGAATTTTTTAAGCTCAACGATTTAATAGAAAATAAATATTTAGATGTATTAACTAAATCATTTAAAGAGGCTCTAATTGAGCTCTCACTACCAGTAAACACAAGCTCAATTTCTAAATTTTCTATAAGATTAGCATCTTCCGCTACATTTCGTCCAGCATTTCGTCCTCTATTGACAAGCGCTCTAGGTTTATCTTCTTCCACACTAAGCGGCTTTCTCACTATATTACGCAACCCTGTAACTTCATTTTTTGCTAAAAGTCTCAATATATAAGTAATTGCTTCTAGCTCGTAATTAAGCATATTGATTGCTTTATTAGGCACGGGGTTACTCACATAAGTTTCAAAACCTAAGTTACACTCTTCAGGCCAAAAAATACCTTTTTGATTGTAGGTGTTTTTTAATGCTTTTTCTGTTTTTGTTCTTTTAGCAGAGAAAGCACCTGAACTCATAATAGGAGTCCCCACTAGAGTAGTTTCAATTTTAGGTAAAAAACCTTGATATCTTTCTAGTTGCCTTTCCCAGGCCATGGTAGCTCCTTCTAAAATCTTTATATTAGCGACGCTCGGGTATGGCTTTATTAATTCTTTCTGTTTGAGTTCACTTACCAATGGAGTCAAATTATCAGTTTTTTCTTGAATTTCAAGATTCTGAATGACAAGAAATACAACTAATGCAAGAGCAATAACTGTGACAATGAGAGCGAGTCCTTTTTGCTTTAAAAATTCCATAATTATTAATTAAAGTTGGATAGGTTTACTTAGAAATAATACAAACTCAAAAGCAGAGCCCACTTTATTAGTATTTATTTCTGTATCTAAAGATTTAACGATAGATTCGTTAGTTAGTGCTTTTACTTCTTCTTTATCTCTTACACCAGCATTCACAACTTGTTCAAACGAAAAATAACCGTGGGATGAGGCTCTAATTTGATCTAGCAAGTCATAAATCACATTATGAGCTTTATCATTATCTCTCCAAAAGCCTTTAATTAAAATAGCATTAATTGTGTTTGCTGTTTGCTGTTCTTGATTTCTTCTACTGGCTAATCCCGGTCTTGGTGAATTAACTTCTTCTGTTCGAATAGCTTGCTTGATACTTACTCCGTAACCAGCTTCAGGGTAATTATCTAAGATATAAGGTTTATAATCTTTGTCTGATAACTGGTAATTAATGAGCCCTGAAATAGTAGTTACCCACACTTCATCATGAGCCATTGTTTTACTTAAATCATTTAAAATGTCTAACCATAAAATACGTTGCTCTTGTATATCACTTAATGCTTTGCTTTTTCTGGCTAAATCATCATTTTTATCTAACAAATCATTCACTTTATTAGCTAGCGGAGTGATATTATTTAATTGAGTTTGCACATTACTTTCTTTTACTATTATTGCATCTAAAGCTTTTTGTTGTGCAAATGCAGCTACAGACAAAGCTACAATAGCTATTACTGATGTAGCAGCCCAAAAAGTTTTTCTAACTTTCAGAGCTTTTTGATGGTGCACACTTTGAGGAAGCAATGATAAAGATAAACTGCTTTCAGCTGGCGCGCTAGCAAAAACAGCCAAACCCAAAAGCTCATTTAAACATTCTGACGAGTACTCTTTAATGGTCGACACTTGTTCCTGAGCTTTTTCGGATAATGCAACCCCATCTAGACTTAACTTAGATGTTGGCAAATTGAGCTGTTGACCAAGAAAAACATCTAAACCATTCATTTTAGCAAAAGAGCCTACTAAGTGTACTTGACTTAGTGAACCACCCTTATGTTGATTTTGATAAAGGTGGGTTACTTGATTAATTTTAGCAGGCAAAGACTTAAATACAGATGAGACCGTATTTACTAAAAATTGAGCCCCCTCGTCAAGACTTGCTATATAGGCAGGATCTAAACTGATAATTGCATAATCATCTCTATAACTATTCGCAGTTACTAAATCACACTCATAAGCCTTCATGATAGCTCGTGTGATATCTTGAGCACCAAAATTAAGAGTTCTCACAAAGAATCTATGACTGTTAAAATATAACAATTGAGTACTTTTCTCACCTATATCAACAAGTAACTGATCTTCATTAGTCGCCATTCCTCTGTAGATCAAAGCTTGATAATGAGATACTGGACTAGGCTGGACTTCAACCACCTTAGCAACACCATTAAAGGCCTGTTGTATAGCTTCTAATGAAGAATGCTTAATAGCGGCTAAAAATATTTCTTGAGAGCCATCTTTTAATGGAATAGCTTCATAATCCCACAAAGCTTGAGCCAAAGGAAAAGGAACTTGTTGCTGAGCTTCAAGTGAAACTAATTTATCCATATCTCCACCACTTAACATAGGTAGAGGGAAAAACTTTAAAACAGTTCTATGAGAGGATAGAGAATAGTAGATAGAGTCAGACTTTTGACAGCCTAGCTCTGCAGCAAGCCTTTGAATCACTTGAGTAAGTTCACGACTAAAGCTTCCTGCCGCTTCTTGAAGGTGTAAAGTGGAATGAGCTACCTGCTCTAATTGTAATCCTTGATTTTTTGAAAATGAAAATGATGCTGCAGAAACCTTACCTAAACCTAAACTAAATGTGATTATTTTACTCATATATTTTAAAAAAGATTATTTAGATTCAATTTCTGCGTATCTATCATACCAATAAAACCTAAATGGAGTTTCATTTTTATTAAGTAACTTCACTGAAGAATTTGAAGCTAAAGATGCAGATTTCCACCAACCTGCTTTTTCTTTATAACTTTCAACAGCAATAATAGACCCATCGACTTCCAATTCCAAGCCTATAGCCTTTACGCTTCTTTCATCTACCTTACCTACTAAAGCTTTTAGTGATGCAGGCGATAAATACGCAGAAAAATAAATAGGCTCATCAATGGGTACATTTACATGAATGATTTCTTCTTCTAATAATGAATATGTTTTTGTTTTTTTGTTATAAATAGCAATATACCAAATAGCCCTCACTTCACTAATAGCATCTAACGATTTATCTCTAGCTTTAATAAGTGCTCCCGCTTCAAACTCGACCCACTCTTTAGGTTTATAATTTTTTCTTGATCCAGAAATATCTAAATCTGGCGAATCAAAAACATTAAGTTCGGGACCTTTAATGTCAGCTACATAATTAAGTTGCTCTTGTGCTTGAGCTAAACTAAACAAACAAAAAACTGATACAACTCCGATGATATTTGAAAATCTTAACATAATAGTATCTATAAATTTAAAGATTTATGAATACTATTAGATGAAAATAGAAAAGCCAGCTTTTTTTAATAAAAAAGCTGACTTTTTTATAGGATATGTTAACTTATTTCATTAACATAGATAAGCTTAATATATTAATAGACATCTCTACTATAACGCTTATCTTTTTTGAGCTTTTTCACGTAAGCAACAGCCTCATCAACTGACATCTTGCCATGCTCAGTAATTACATCATGGAGAGCTTGATCTACATCTTTTGCCATTCTGCTTGCATCTCCACAAACATAAAAATAAGCGCCCTTCTCGAGCCAACTCCATAACTCAGCACCTTGCTCGCGCATGCGATCCTGCACATAAATTTTATGCTCTTGATCTCTAGAAAAAGCTGTACTGAGCTTTGTTAATAGTCCAGAAGCTTGATAGCCATTTAATTGCTCTTGATAAAGATAATCTGTGGCCTCATGAGGATTACCAAAGAACAGCCAATTATCACCTGTAGCCTTATCAAACTCTCTCTGCTCTAGAAAAGCTCTAAATGGAGCAATCCCTGTTCCTGGGCCTACCATAATTAACGGCTCATCTAAACCTGCAGCTAAACGAAAAGCTTTGTTTTCATGCACATAAACCTTAGGCTCCTGACCTTCTATCCTATCAGAAAAATAAGTAGAGCAAACACCCCCACGCTCTCTGTCATAAGTACTGTATCGAACTATAGCTATAGTTAAGTGAACCTGACCTTGGTGGATATAAGGGCTTGATGAAATAGAATAGAGGCGTGGTTGTAATTTTTTAAGCAAATCAAGTACGTCTTCTGCATCTGAAAAGTCAGCAGGGTATTCTTTAGCTAAATCAATCAAATTACGCCCCCAACAAAAATCATCAATTAACTTATCATCATTAGCTTCAACTAAAGAGCGTAAATAAGGCGAACCACTACGAGCTTGCCAGGCTTTAACTAAATTCACATTAAGATTGGTTATATCATAATGCTCAATTAGAGCTTCTCGCAGATCAACTTCCTTACCTGAGCTTAACTCTACTTGCGTATTAATATTAAAAGGGAATGCCACCATTAACTCATCCACCATGACTTCATCATTGCGAGGATAAACCCCTAAGGCATCACCTACTTCATAGTTTAATTCTGAACCTTCCAAACTAAGCTCAATGTGGTAAGTTTCTTTCTCTGCATCATCAGAATTAAGGTTATAAATATTGAGAACTTTAGCTGGGAATGGATTAGTCTTACTGTAACCAGTTTCTTCCTCCTCTTCTTCTGCTAAAATTTGCTGTGAACCACCCCAAACATCTAATAAATCATTTTGCCATTGTGACGCCAATGCCTCATATTCAACATCACAATCAACACGAGGAACCACAGCTGTAGCTCCTAATTCAGCAAAACGCTCATCAAACTCTATGCCACACTGACAGAAGTCAGGGTATTCTGTATCACCAAGGGCAAGCACAGAATAAGAAATATGCTCAAGCGAAGGAGCTGAATCAGCCATAAGAGCCTCATGGAAATCTGCTGCACTATCAGGTGGCTCTCCATCACCATAAGTACTAGTGATAATAAGCACCTTATCCTCTTGAGCTAATTGCTCAACTTCATAATCAGCCAAATCAATAACTGTAACCACAAAATTTAATTTGCTAAATTTTTTAGCCAATTTTTTAGCAATCCCTTCTGAATTACCTGTTTGAGAGCCAAATAAAACTGTCACAGGAACAGCTGGCCCCATAGGCGCAGCAACACCTCCCTTGATTAAAGGCTCTATCTGCTGCTTAAAGAAATCCTCTAACCATGCTTTTTGCTTATCATCAAAAGGAGCATCCTCTGGAATTGTAATCATAAAATTGTTTTAATCGCTAAAATTAAGAGAGTTCTTATACTCAGAAACATGAAAAAAAGGCAAGTTCAAATAAGCGCTAATCGCAAGAAAAACACTTAGATTTCTAACCATTGATGCCTCATTTTACTGATAAGGGCGTCTGCTTCAGCTGGCCCCCAAGAGCCCGCTTCGTAAACAGCTAAATCTATATCATTAGACTCCTCTTTCCAAACAGCTGTTAAATCATCAATAAACTTCCAAGCCTCTTCTACCTCGTCCTTACGAATAAAGAGCGTTGCATCACCACTCATCGTGTCTAATAAAAGACGCTCATAAGCCTCAGCAGACTGCTTGGCAAAAGTAGTTTCATAGTCAAAGTTCATATCTACAGGCTTTAACTCAAAACTACTCCCAGGAACTTTTGACATAAGCTTCATGGCTACGCCCTCATCAGGTTGCATCTTAATCATCAATACATTCTCAGCCAATTTTTGATTCTCATTAAATAAAACACTAGGAACTTGCTTAAAGAAAATAGAAATTTGCGCTGATTTTTTAGCCATGCGCTTACCTACACGTAAGTAAAAAGGCACACCCTTCCAACGCCAGTTATCCACAAATAGACGCAATGAAACATAAGTTTCAGTCTTAGAGTCCTTAGGCACGCGATCTTCATCTACATAAGCAGGTACAGCCTCTCCTTTGACGCTTCCTTGCGCATATTGAGCTCTAACGGTATTCTTCTTAACTTTTTCTGGGGTGTCTAAGCGCTGCAGAGACCTGAGTACTTTGACCTTCTCATCACGCACAGCGTCAGCAGATAAATCAACTGGAGACTCCATAGCGACTAAGGTTAGAAGCTGTAATAGGTGGTTTTGAACCATATCTTTAAGTGCACCTGCTTGATCATAATAAGCCCCTCTTCCTGCCTCCATGCCTAAATCTTCGGCGACTGTAATCTGGATTTGATCAATATAACGATTATTCCACAGTGACTCATAAATAGTATTCGCAAAGCGTAACACCATAATATTTTGTGCTGTTTCCTTACCTAAATAGTGATCGATACGGTAGGTGTCAGCCTCTTCAAAACTTCCGGCAACTGCTTGATTCAACTTACATGCAGAATCATAATCAGTCCCAAACGGTTTTTCTATAATCACACGACGCCAACCTCCGTCTACTGAGTTGTTGGCTCCTGATTGCTTGAGAAAATCTAAAATTGGACCAAAAAAGCTAGGAGAACTAGCAATATAATACAATCTATTGGAAGGTGTATTATTCTCTTTTTCATAAGCCTGCAACTTAGCTTCGAGAGATTTGTAGCCTTCTAAATCATCAAAGTTGCTTTGATGGTAAGAAATTTGCTTATCAAATACTTGCCAGAACTCTTCATCATAAAGAGTTCGAGAAACTTCTTTATGCGCTGCTTTTAAGCCTGTACGAAACTCTGCATCAGTCTTACTCTGACGAGCAAACCCAATAATTTGAACTTTCGAAGATAATAATCCCTCGAGCTTGAGATGGTATAACGCAGGTATCAGTTTACGATGCGTCAGATCACCTGTCGCACCAAAAATAACGAGCGTACAAATTTGATTACCTTTTGAGCTATTGGGCATAATTTAAAAATGGCAGTTAATAAGGCAAAGGAAAGTTCTGGTTGAACTCAACCACTTGCTCATGAATATCAGCTAACAGAGCTTCATCTTCATGGTTTTTTAGAACTTCAACAATCCAAGTTGCTACTTGCTTAACATCAGCCTCCTTCATACCACGAGTCGTAACAGCTGGAGTACCAATACGCACACCACTTGGACTCATTGGACTACCTGTATCAAAAGGAATCGCATTTTTATTAAGTGTGATACCCGCCTTATCTAAGGCAATCTGAGCCACTGATCCATCCGTATTAACACTGCGCAAATCAAGTAATAACAAATGATTCTCTGAACCATTTGATACGACACGCACACCTAACTCTTGAAAAGTCTCAACCATAGCTTTGGTATTTTTAATCACCTGTTCTTGGTATTCTTTAAATTCAGGTTTAAGAGCCTCACCAAAACATACTGCCTTAGCCGCAATCACATGCATAAGAGGTCCTCCTTGAACTCCTGGGAACACACGAGCACTGATTTTCTTAGCATACTCTTCTTTACAGAGAATAATTCCACCACGTGGTCCACGTAGAGATTTATGGGTAGTTGTGGTTACAAAGTCTGCATGTGGTACTGGATTAGGATGCACACCTGCTGCCACTAACCCTGCAATATGCGCCATATCAACAAATAGATACGCACCTACAGCTTTAGCTATTTTACCCACTCTTTCAAAATCAATGATTTGCGGATAAGCACTAGCTCCACATGTAATCAACTTAGGTTGAAATTTTTGTGCTTGTACTTCGAGTGCATCGTAGTCGATATATTCGTCTTTCTCGCTAACACCATAATGCTCCACTTCGTAAAGCTTACCTGAGAAGTTAGCTGGATGACCATGAGTCAAGTGACCTCCATGAGCTAAATCCATAGTTAAAATCTTATCTCCTGGCTCAAGCACTGAAAAGTATACAGCCATATTAGCCTGGGAGCCTGAATGCGGCTGTACATTAGCATGTTCAGCACCAAATAATTCTTTAGCTCTATCAATAGCTATTTGCTCTACTTCATCAACCACTTCGCAACCACCATACCAACGGCGACCAGGATACCCTTCGGCATACTTATTAGTGAGTAAGCTACCTTGAGCTTCCATCACGGCTGGACTGGTAAAGTTTTCCGAAGCAATCAGCTCGATATGCGAACGCTGACGCTTACCTTCTTTTTCTACAAGGTCAAAGATTTCTTCATCAACTTGAGCCAAACGGCTCCCTGATGCTTTGAGTACACGTGCTTCATGACGTCCACCTGCAAATTCAGCATCAAGGAAGGCTTGAACAACTTGAATTGCTTCTTGGTCTGACAATTTTTTACCAGCTAAACAAAGAACATTAGCATTATTGTGCTCACGTACAGTTTTAGCCTCATCAGTAGTATCCACTACAGCAGCACTAATACCTCTGTAACGATTAGCAGCGATACTCATACCTATACCTGAAGAGCAACAGAGGATACCTAAATCTGCTCTCTCACTACTTACTTCTAAAGAAACAAGGTTAGCATAATCAGAATAATCCACACTCTCTTCATTCTCTGCACCAAAATCTACCAAATCGTAACCCTGCTCTTGCAAATAATTGACAATAGCTTCTTTAATTACAAAACCACCATGATCTGCGCCCAGCGCAATTGTTAATTGATTTTTCATCTTCTTCTTTTGTTTGTTAATTTAAATTTTTTAACCAATAAATTAAATTGGGGAATATTCTTTTAAAGTCTTTTGCGACGGATTCATAAGCAGACATACCGCAACCTATAGGGTCTGCTATATCTTGCCCTGAACTGGTATTGGCATCTTTAAGGTTCTGCCAATTTGAATCAAGCAAATAATACTTTTCTTGAAATTCAGGAAAAGTAGCTTTTAAAGCCGATAAATGTGAACGAGTCATTGCAACAACAACATCACTACTTTCTAAAAGTTGACTTACGACTCTACTGCTACTAAAGCCTTCAATATCGCAACCTTGCTCCTTGAGCAAAATTGCTGTCTCATGAGACATCGCATCTCCAGCAAACGCAGCAACACCTGCTGAACTAACTGTAATATTGTCGACTTTTTCTTGCTTTAAATATTGAACCAGTAATCTCTCAGCCATTGGGCTACGGCAAGTATTACCTGTACAAACAAATAACACATGCTTTGGAGACTCTTGACTCATGAAAATTTAGTGATCTTGACAAAATTCAGCAAAAGCATTCAAACCTTCATTTAACACATCTAAGCCTACGCAGTAACTTAAGCGAATACCTGTATCATATCCAAAGGCTGCACCTGGAACTGCAACTAGCTTGTAACGGCTAATAAGCTTGTCACAAATGTTAATTGAACTCATACCCAACTGATCCAAAGCAACAAAGAAATAGAACGCACCTTCTGGCTCAACAACCGTGATATTAGGAATGGCTTGTAAACGACTGAGGACAAACTTTCTTCTCACATCGTACTCAGCTCTCATATCCTCAACGAATTGATCAACTTCTGGATTTACCATTGCCTCAACAGCTCCATATTGAGCAAAAGTAGTGGCATTAGAAGTGAGATGTGATTGCATCGTTGCGATAGCTTTTGATACTGCAGGAGAAGAAACAGTGTAACCTAGTCTCCAACCTGTCATTGAGTAAGCTTTAGAGAAGCCGTTCACTGTGATAGTGAGCGCAGCTAATTCTTCGCTGAGTGAAGCAATACTCACATGCTTGGCTTCACCATAAATCATTTTTTCATAAATCTCATCAGAAAGAATCATGATATCTTCTGAGAGAGCTACTTCACCTAATGCTTTGAGCTCTTCTTCAGTGTAAACAGCGCCAGTAGGATTACCTGGGCTATTAATAATCACCATTTTAGTAAGGCCTGACATGTGAGCGTCAAACTGCTCTGCTGTCATTTTCCAGCCACTCTCTGCTGTGGTCTCAACGATCACTGGAACACCACCAGCAAGACGCACCATTTCAGGATAGCTCACCCAGTAAGGAGCAGGAATGATAACCTCATCACCTTCTTCAATAACAGCTGCAATAGCTTCATAACAAGCAAACTTAGCTCCTGCGCTCACCACTACTTGAGATGCTTCACAAGTGATGCCGTTTTCTTTAGTAAGTTTAGTAGCGATAGCCTCACGTAATTCTGGAATACCACTTGATGGTGCGTATTTAGTCTTACCTTCTTGCAAGGCCTTGATAGCTGCGGCTGTCACGACTTCTGGAGTAGGGAGATCTGGCTCCCCCCCTGCTAATCCGTAAACTAACTTACCTTCTGCTTGCATATTTTTAGCTTGTTGGGTCACAGCTAAGGTTAACGAAGGAGAAACTGACGCAATGCGAGAAGAAATACTTTCCATGATATATAAATTTTTAAAAATAATAATGCCAGAGAATCATGACGATTAAAGGCTAGCTACCGTTGCTTTCTTTCGAACCTGGCGGAGTTTGCAAGCTCTAAACCCATGACCTCTGACACGACTCTTATAGCAAAACGCTTCTAAAACACAACTTAAATTCAAGAAAAATTCAGACTCTTATTCAGACGCTTTTTTCTCAATCCAAACTCGCTTCTCTTTGCGCCTTAATTTACCACCTTTAGGCAAATTAATGCTAGGCTTAGTTAAATCAGTGAGCAAATCAACAGCCGATAAAATAAGCCTAGAACTCAACCCTGCAACCCCGTTATTTTCGAGGTACAGTTTCATTATCGCTCTTTGCTTTAAGGGGCTTAATATAATCACCTCAGACACCACCAAGCGCCCTTGATTATCGACATAACCATCTAAATCAAGCTCATCTAAAGATTCATCATGGCTTAAATTATAACTATTAAGTACCTTATCCACCACATCACGCTGCATCACATCTGCTAAAAGAGGCAGCACCTCATGGCGTAAACGGTTACGAGTGTAAATAAGCTCGGCGTTGCTACTGTCCTCTCGATATTCTAAATCATGCTCTGCTTGATACTCATTAATCAGACTTTGCCTCACTTTTAATAACGGTCTAAGCAAATTCAGTTGCAAGCATTTATCCTCAGCTTCGGTCTGCACTGTCACTTCTAATTGCTGACTCAGACTCATTCCCTTAAGACCTAAGGAGCCTCTGAATAAATTAAATAAGATTGTCTCGGCTTGATCATCAGCATGATGAGCGAGCAAGACAGCCTCTGCTCCATATTGAACCTGCGCCTTGGCAAAGTATTGATGCCTTACTTTGCGGGCGGCAGCCTCAATAGATAACTTCTGTTGCTGACTCAATTGAGCTACATCACAACTATACTCAATATAATCACAACCATAAGTCTCAGCTAGCTTACTCACCAATTTGGCGTCTTCATTAGACTCCTCACCACGCAACTGATGATTCACATGAACCACCATTAATTGGCCAATAGGGAAAACCTCAGTCAATAGATGCAGTAGCACCATAGAATCCCTGCCCCCAGAAACGGCTACCAGTATTTTTTTTGACAAGTAACTCTCTAGTTGCTCTGCTACTTGATTTTGTAATTTTGAGACTGGCATAATTTCTATACATCTATTAGCATACCGCCGATGACAATCCAAGCAAGAGATGAACACTGGATGCAGCAAGCCATCGAACTTGCTCAACTAGGCATAGGCAAGGCTAGCCCTAATCCAAGTGTCGGCTGCGTCATTGTATCTACAGACAATCAATTACTCGGCAGTTATTACCACCAAGAATATGGAGCAGACCATGCAGAAAAAGGTGCCATTAAAGCGGTCATCCAAGCTCACGGTGAGCAAGCTCTCAAATCGTCAACCTGCTACGTCACCCTAGAGCCCTGCTCTAGCCAAGGACAAACTGGAGCTTGTACAGACTGGCTTGTTAAGCATCAGATAGGCACGGTAGTCTATGGTTGCGTAGACCCAAATAAAAAGCATGCTGGAAGAGCTGACAAAATCCTCAACCAAGCAGGCATTACTGTACGCTCTGGAATCCTCAAAGAAGCTTGCGAAAAACTAATTCACATTTTCAGAAAATCCCAATGCCAACAACTGCCTTGGGTAGCCAGCAAGCTAGCCATTAGCCTAGATGGTAAACTTGACCGACCTTCAGGCGAAAGCCCTTGGATTAGTAGCCCAGAATCTCGCCAACGAGTCCAACTGCTCCGAGCTCAATTCGACGCCATCCTAACCAGCACTGCAACTTTGATTGCAGATAAACCGCAACTCACGTTGAGAGATCCATCACTCCTTGAGCAAGGCTACAGTCAACCTAAACGTCTCATTTTCACTACCCAAAGCTCAGAGTCCATCGACAAAGAGAATCAACCCCTATTTAATGATGAGCACGCCGAACACACTTATATCTACCAAATAGGTAGTTCTGAATTCCCTAATTTTGTTAGTGCACTCAAACACTGCCATAAAGAACTCGGCATCCAAAGCATCCTTATCGAAGCAGGGGCCAAGCTCAACGCAGCACTTATCGAAGACAGTCTCGTTGATGAGTGGATTGGCTTCTACGCCCCTATCATTGCTGGAGGACCAACCTCAGCACTAGACACACTCACTCACAGTAGTCAACTCCATCAAGTCACACGAGAAATTATCGGCCCTGATATTTTACTCCGTGGACTTTTCCATTGCTCAACCTGCAGCTAATTTATATGAACGCTAACCATCATATCAACCAACTCATCGAACTGAGTTTACAAGAAGATTTAGGAACAGGTGATTTAACTAGCTTACACTTTATCGATGCTCATGATAGTTGCCATGCCCGCATCATAGCCAAACAAGCTGGCTACTTCTCTGGAGAACAATTGATAGAGCCACTGGTTCAAGCCTTTGTTAAATTCACTCAACTTAGCGCAAATGCTATCGAGTACAAGCTACTCGTATCTGAAGGCCAAGCGTTTGCAGACAGAACTCCTCTACTCACTCTTAGTGGCAACACTCAAGCCATCCTCGGGCTGGAACGCACCCTACTCAATTTCCTTCAACGACTCTGCGGCATCGCCACCCTCACGCACACTTACCAGCAGATTATCCAAGACACTGATACTCAATTACTGGACACGCGCAAGACCACACCTGGTTGGCGCTCACTCGAAAAACAAGCCGTACTCGCAGGTGGAGGGCACAATCACCGCATGGGGCTTTATGATGCCGTCATGCTCAAAGACAACCACTTCTGCAGCCTTGACGATTTACAAGCCAAGCTCTGTGAGTTTTATTCACAATACCCAACTGTTCCTATTATCTTAGAGGCTGACACCCTAGAGCAAGTGCGCTCGTTCTTAGAGCTGATTGCCAAGCAATACATCCCTCGCCTAGATGTCATTCTTCTAGACAACATGTCACCTAAGACCATTAACGAGGCCTTACGCCTTAGAGCTGAACTCGGACTAAGCTCACTGGTACTTTACGAAGCTAGCGGTGGCATCACGCTAAATAACATCTATGACTACGCCCAAACAGGCGTTGAGAGAATCTCTATTGGCGCGCTCACTCACAGCGCTACTAATCTAGACCTATCGTTAGAGTTAATCTAATTCTTTTTCGAGGCGTTTGTAGTGCTTTTTAAAAATTTTGGCGACTCGGTGTTTTGCTAAATAAATTTGCGAGGCAGACACACCAAAATTCTGTTTAATCTGCGCTATAGATAGATCATCAAAAACAGCCGCAGAGAATAACTGATATTGCTGCGGAGATACTTCTAATTTTACATTTCTTAAAGTCTCATCTAGTAGATGCTGTTGCCATTCTTCATTCCAATACAAATCAAAATGCGCCTGATCTAATTGACCTACTTTGTCATAGGTTTCTAGTGGATCATCTTCGATGCTTTCCTCTTTTTGCTCTAAAGGGTTTTTTTGGTAATGTCGCCATTTGTCTTTGATTCTCCAACGTGTGATTTGCAATAACCAAACCTTAAAAGACCCTTTGCTAGCATCATAGCCTCTACCTTCTGCATTCTGCTTAGCAATAGCAAGTACAGTATCCTGCACCACATCAAAGGCGTCTTCACTATTAAGCCCTGCTTTAAGACCTATACTATAAATCAGTCTCCAATAAATCTGGTAAAATTCATCCCAAGTTTTTTGATCTTCCCAATTTTTTAAACGCGCAATTAAAGTTTTGCGTGTTTGATCATACATAGCTGTGTTTAGCTCCACATGCTTTAGATGTTCTTGTAATTGTTGTTTAGGAAGCTTCATCGTGATTAACAAAGCTATTACAACATAGCTTAAAGCAAAAATATAGATAAATAGACAACCAACACCTGATTCTGAGCACAAAAAAGCCACTCATTCACATGAGTGGCTTTTTAATAATTAATTAATCAATCAATTAGTGACCTGAGTCAGCTAAAATATCCACAGGCTTGTAACCGCCTCTAGCTTTATAGTATAAAGCAATGATTAAATAACCAAGAGCAAGAGCTAATGGTAAGAATGCTGCAGTAAATAAAGCACCACGGCGTGAATTATCTACAGCTATTCTAACTTGCTCTCCTTTACCAGCTGCTTCCGCTAATTCAACTGTTTTAGCTTGATCAACTTTAGGGTTCTCATAACCAAAGAAATCTCCTTTGGCTTTTACTTGCTCATAGATAGCTGGAGCTTCTTTAGCTACGGTATTAGCTACCTTACTATCTTGCACCATACCAAGGAATGGTCCACCGAGAATACCTACAGAAATCAAACCAATTGCAGAGACTGAGTTTAGTGTCATAGCTCCACCCTTAGGAAACTGCTCAGAGATAAATCCTAGTACAGTTGGCCAGTAGAATGTTTGCCCAACAGCATATACTACGAAACAAGCCCATACAGCCCAACCTCCTACAGAAGGGTTTGATAAAAGCATCAAACCAGTAGCTGAGAAAATACCACTAAATACAAGTAATGCTGGAGGTGTGAAAATCTTGAGAAAATCACCTGCACGGAAACGTAATACCATCATCACAAAAGCTGAGACCACAATTGCCCAACCTGCATTCGCAGCACCAAGTGATGGCGTAAGTAATTCTTTAATCCAAGCATCTGTACCAAGCTCAGCTGTAGCAAGAGGAATCATAAGTAAACTCACGATGAAAATCATAATCTTACCTGCTGATTTAACCCAGATACCAAATCCGACACCAAATACAATGGCGCAAATAGCAGCACCGCTAATGAGGGCTGTGCCGCCTTGACCTAATAAACGAGCAATTTCATAATAGAAGAAGAAGGCAACAAGCATGACTCCTAAACCACCGAATTCTGCCAACATTTGTTTATAGGAAACCTTAGCAACCACACGCTCATCTTCTGGGTAGTTATTACAAGAGAAGAACAAGATACCGTGGATAATAGCAGGAACAGCCATATAGAGAGCATGAATCTGCCAAGAGAAGCCAGGCGTAAGAAGAATGGCTGCACCACCAAACACAAGACCTGCTGGCCAAGCTGCGTGAAGGATATTGAGCATTTTACTCTTCTGCTCACGATAAGAAGAAGCACAAATTGGATTAATAACAGCTTCAACCACACCATGAGCTAAACCTGCTAATAAACCACCGATGTAAAGCGTTGTATAATCTTTGCCTGTAAAAGTAATAATAACTGATAAAACTTGAAGCAATGAAGCACCGATAATCATCGGCCACTTATAACCCGTCTTATCCACAATAAGACTGAAAATAACCATGGTAATAGCAATTGGCCATAGTGAAGCCCCAAAAAGCTCTCCTAACTGTTGACCTGTAAAACCAAAGTCTTCTTTCCAGCTACCTAGATGAAGAACCCTAAATACAAAGCCAAAGCCTGCAGCCGTCAACGATAAAAAACTTGCCCAAAAAAGCTTACTCTTATCTGATTCTGTTAATTGAATATTACTCATAATTATATATATACGATTGAAATCTACTATATATCTCGAGGTCAAATGTCAACTTTATTTTACTGGTTTTAACAGGGAAATCATTTATAGTACCAACTATGAGCACCGTTTATAGAGCACCTATTAAGAACAACTACGCCATGCTTATTGCAGGCTTAGTCTCTATACTGCTACACGTCCCTATTGTTATTACTCTCATCCTTATGGGTGACTTAACCTCAAAAACCACCACAGACACTCTGAGTCAAGCTACTAAAGTACAGTTGCTCCAATCACTAGCTGATTTAACCCAAACTGATACAGCAAAAGACATAGAGACAGCTAAAGAAAAACCAAAGCTCGAGTATCAAGATACTGAAGCCATCAACGAGACAACTGAAAAATTAGACACTAATCTGTTTGGAGCTCATACCACCAAGGCTGCCAGTACACAACAAGAGCAAGTGGCAGGCACGGACATCACTCAAACAGGCACTGACCTTCCTTATCGAGAAACCTTATCAACTCCCTTAACATTACCCCAAGAAGCTCAACCTGCAGCCCAGCAGTCATCCATGCTAGAAGCTATCGATCCGACTCCTCCTCAAATTAATGATTTAACTAATGAAATCGTCAAAAAAGAAGCCGCCACTAGCAGTTCAGAACTCCTAGAAACCACTTACACTAATCCAGATAAAGCTCTCACAATTGATAAGGCTAAACCAGAGGAATTACCGCAACTAGAAACCCAGCTCATAGAAGTACCTAAAGAAACCATAGAAACTCAATTACCAACTCCAAATATACCTTTAAGTCTACCAAATCAACAGACTCAACTAAAAGGACTCAGCACCATGGCCAATCAATCCAGTTTAGAGGTCAACAAAAGTCAACTGGGTGAATACGGCAAAGAAATGTCAACCTTAGTTGAGCTATCTTGGCAAAAATATAATTTAGAAAACAGGCAATATATCGACCCAGGTTTTCTTAGGATACGTTTTAAAGTCAATGCCAATGGATTCACCTCTGATTTTGAAATTATAGAAGTCCAAGGCTGTAACGATGTACAAAAAAGCGTCACTATTGAAGCTATCAAGCATTGTAAATTGCCACCTATTCCAGAAGATCTGCTTGAAGAGTTAGGAGAGGAATTTTTCTTCGTCTCCTATACTTTTTATTACTAAACCTATTAATTTCAATCTAGCTCCACATCAAATTGCAGCTCTTTTGAAATCAAGGTATCTTCATCAGCAAAAACAAACCTACCAGAAAAAGTCTGCCCACTGATTAACTGCGGCACCCAAAATTGATCATCTTCCCACATACGATCAAAAGGCACTTCATCAATAGCTGACCAAAAAGGCTTGGCCTCTCTTGTTTCTTGAGGCTCACCCTCGAAACCATTAGCCATAAATACCTGACAGTACAACTGAGGCCCTCCACCAATAGCAAATGATAATTCACCACGTTTGATAGGATTTATTGGCGTGATACACACCTCTTCTTGAGTTTCTCTAATGGCGGCCTGTTTTGCTGTTTCACCTTGCTCAATCTTACCTCCAGGAGCATTGACCTTGCCTTGACCTAAGCCTGTCAATTTCTCAATGAGCAAAACCTTGCCATCTTTGACAATGAACATCAATACAGCAAACATATCTGGCTGCCATACTTCCCAATCAAATTCTGTCTGTGTCATGTGTAATAAATAAAAGAATTAAGTGATAAAGCGTTATAAGAAAAAATCGTGGCGCAAAGTTTTACAAATACCAAAGTTAAAATTAGCTAAGTAGTTGCATCGTGAAAAATCTAAGCTATACCGTTAAGCAAAAAATTTTAAGTGATAAAGCGTTAAAAATAGTAAACCCACTAAAGCATGTAGTTAAGCGCAGGATTTTGAGAGAAAAAAGGCGGCGCCAAAGTATTTTGAGGGTGAGTGTAATAAGGTAACATTAAAATCAACCAAGTTATACCGTTAAGCAAAAAGTTTTAAGTGATAAAGCGTTAAAAATATTAAATCAACTAAAGCATGTAGTTAAGCACAGGATTTTGAGAGAAAAAAGGCGGCGCCAAAGTATTTTGAGGGTAAGTGTAGAAGAGCTACTCGATCCCGAAAAAATACGCAATAGCTGTCTTTTTTCATCAAAAGCCAAAGCTTAACCGAATAAGTCGTAACTACGCCCCTCATACCCCTGATACCAATGTGAATAAGCCTGGCATACTACATAGTAACCACCGACTGTTGGGTAGTCTCCGGTGAAATACCAGTCTCCGTAATCTGGACCTAGGCACTCGTGGAGAGTTGGCACATCTAGATAGATGATTTCTAATTCACCTTTCCATGACAATAGATCTGGCATAAGGATTTCAGCAATTTTAGCTGATACTTCTTTGTAGGTGAATTGCTCATAGAGTTTTTTGACTGGGTTAGTTTGTTGACCAAATGGCTTAGCTAACTCAGCCTGACACTCATTGAAAACTTGCTCTAATAATGCTGCTTGTCCATTTTGACGCAACATCTTGACAACAGCATCAAAAGCAACAAATTTTCCTAATTCTGACATATCAATACCATAACAATCAGGGAATCTGATTTGTGGAGCGGTAGAACAGATGATAATTTTCTTAGGGTTGGTTCGAGAAAGAATATTGATAATGCTTTCTCTAAGTGTCGTTCCTCGCACAATAGAGTCGTCAAGCACGACCAAGGTGTCTTTTTGAGTCACCACATCATAAGTGATATCATAGACGTGTGATACTAAACGCTCACGGTCTTTTTGCTGAGAAATAAAGGTTCTAAGCTTGATATCTTTGTGTGCTATTTTTTCGCCACGAGGCCAATTCTTGAGAATAAGTTCATCCAGAAGTTTATCAGTCACCTCCCCCTGCTCTACGGCAGCTAACATGTCGCGCTTCACTTCCATACGGCGATGCTCACGCAACCCGTCCATCAATCCATAATAAGCAGTCTCTGCCGTATTAGGAATAAAAGAGACCACCATATCTTCAAAATTACCATCTACAGCTTCGATAATCTGAGGAGCTAGACCTGCACCTAAAATCTTGCGCTCTTTATAAATTTTAGGGTCATTACCACGTGAAAAATAAATACTCTCAAATGAACAAGATTTCTTTTCAGCTGCTTGCAAAATCTGTTTAAAATCAATAGCTCCATTATGATCTACCGTCATAATACCACCTGGGTTTAATTCTTTAATTTCTTCTTTTTGGACAGAGAATACCGTCATAAGCGGTACTCGCTCTGAAGCTACAGCAATGACTTCGTCATCAATGTAATAATGACAAGGACGAATGCCGTGAGGATCACGCGTCACAAATAAATCACCATTACCTACTGCACCTGCAATAGCATAACCACCATCCCAAGCCTCAGCTGCCTGCTGAATGACGTCAGCAATACTTAGTTCTTCTGATATTAAGGCAGGGATTTTTCTACCTTCGATACCTTCGTCTTTAAGTTTGCGGTATAAATCGGTATGAGTTTCATCTAAATAATACCCGATTTCTTCGAGCACCGTTTGGGTGTCTGTATCAAATACAGGATGTTGACCACGATTAATAAGCTTCTGATTGAGCTCCGTTGTGTTGGTCATATTAAAGTTGCCCATGACCATGAGTGTTCTTGTTGACCAGTTACTACGACGAGTGTAAGGGTGACACGAGGTTTCGTTAAACGCTCCTGATGTACCGTATCTCAAATGCCCCATGAGAATTTCACCACCAAAATCATAATTACGTTTAATCAACTCAGGGTCAGCAGTTGTCTCGTTGGGCTTAGTAATGATACCTAACTCTTTGAGCTCATTAATATGAGCCAATTCTTTTTTGAAAATCTTACTTAGGCAGTTTTCTTCCGCATTACGATGCCTAAACATGTACGAAAGACCCATTGGTTGATTGATTTTAATCCCCCCAATACCAGCGCCATCATGTCCTCGGTTATGCTGTTTCTCCATAAGGAGGAAGAGTTTCTGAAACCCCCAAAAAGAAGTGCCGTATTTATCCTGATAATAAGATAAAGGCTTGCGCAAGCGAACTATTGCAATACCGCATTCGTGCTTTAAAAAATCACTCACTGAGTTTTGTTATTTAAATTAAGCAAATTTCCAGTCAACCTTGACTTCGCCTGTTGAGTCTAGCTCACCGATAACTACGCCACCGCAACCAGCAGCGCAGGCTGCTTCTACTTGAGATTTTGGTACGATAATAACCCAACCAAAACCTAAGTTAAAGGTGTTTGGCAAGTCTGCTAAATCTACAATGTCAGCTAATTTCTCTAGACCTTTAGCATCCCAATCAGGGAGTTTAATGTCAGCTCCTAGCTCGCCAATAACACGCTCAAGGTTTTCGGGTAACCCTCCACCTGTAATGTGAGCCATAGCCTTAGGCTTAATACCTGCATCACGCAATCCCCAAACCACATCATGATAAAGACGTGTTGGCTTGAGAATTTCTTTCATTTCTTCAGCGCTAAATAAATCAGGATTTTGCTGTAATACTCGACGTACTAGAGACCAGCCATTGGCATGAATACCATCAGATTGATAACCAATTAATACGTCTCCTTCTTCTAGGCTATCTGGTACAATAAGCTCAGGCTTTTCAACACAGCCAATACAGAATCCAGCTAGCTCTAAGTTGCCTTCACCTACAAGACCTGGCATTTCGGCTGTTTCACCGCCTGCTAAGATACATTTACAAGCTTCTAAGTAATCAGACATGCCTTTGATGAGGCGTGTGATTTTTGGCTTATCTAGAGAATCTACACCAATATAATCTAAAAATAGTAAAGGGTCACCACCTGTAGTCAGGATATCATTAACACTCATGGCTACTAAGTCCATGCCTGCCCACTCTACCAAGTCATACTCAAAAAGGAGTTCTAATTTTGTTCCCACTCCATCGCAACCAGTGACGAGCACAGGCTCTTTATAATCACTCAGGTCATAAGCAGCGGCAAATAAGCCAAAAGCTCCAAATAATTTGCGAGCCTGCTGTGTGCGTGCAACCTCTTTACCAATATCACCGACTAGTGCTGCTGCTTCTCTAGTATCAACTCCAGCTTCCTTATAAGTAAGTTTAGACTCCATAAAAAAATAAGATAATCAGACCCCTTTGAAGATTCATAAAACTTATCTTTAAAGCTAAAAAAGTTTTAGAGCGGTCGTTAAGATTATGTAACCTTAAACTCCTTGATACACAAGTTTAAAGCTCTATTAAAACTCAGCTTATTTAATCAGGTCAAAATTAAGTCGATTGCCTTGGCTGCTGCACGCATAGCAAAACTAGTTGTGACAAGCATTGAGGCGCCTAATCCAGTTTGACAGTTAAACCCTGCTTGCTGTTTGATGGGCTGATGACACTCATCAAGTATAGTAATAGGCTCCTGTGAGTAAACCGCATGAATTTTCATTTTTTTAGGCTTTTGGGTTGGGTTAGCGGCGCCTTTTACAAATCCGTATTCTTGGCGCAGGGTGGTGCGTACTTTTCTTAATAACGGGTCTTTGGCTAATGATAAATCATCTATTTTTATATCACTATTGAGTTTTTTGCCTCCTGTTGAGCCAATAGTTATTACCTCCAACTGCCTTTCTTTGGCTTGAGCTATAAGCAGTGATTTTTCCTGATAAGCATCTATAGCATCAATCACAATGCTTCCTGATTGATCGAGTATGGCCTGTGCGTTTCTAGCCTTTAAAAAAGTCTGTTCAATATCAACCCTACAATCAGGGTTAATTTGTAACACTTGCTCTTTGAGCACTTGCGCTTTCGATTGACCTACGGTTGAAAGATTGGCGTAAGCCTGACGGTTGGTGTTATGCACGCAAATTTCATCAATATCAATGAGTTGCAAACTGCCCACTCCACAACGCGCTAACCCCTCGACTACCCATGACCCAACACCTCCTAGTCCTACTACGGTGACTCTAGCTGTCTGTAACTTGGTTAAGCTGCCTTGACCGTGGAGTTGCTCGACACCTCTAAATCTATCTTGATAGCTGGGCATTCTAGCTAAACTAAATTAGACTAAGTCTTTTAACTCTTTAAGCTCTGCAAAGCATTGAGCTATTAAAGCTGTGTCCATCTGTTGAACTTCTTCAACTATACCAACTCCCTTAAGGAGCAAAATATTAAGCTCTCCACCTAAATGTTCCCTGAATTCATTAAGCCCCGCAATGACAGCTAACTGCTCTGATTCTGCATCTAGTAACTCGCAGGCAGGGTGCCAAACTGGCAAATCTAATAATTTAACCAACTGTACAATCTCGTTAAAATGAGAGATATCAAACCAGCCTAATTTAACAGCATACAGAGTATCTAAACACAAACCTATAGAAACGGCTTGCGCATGGCTAAGTTCAAAATCACTTAATTGCTCTAGTTTGTGCGCTGCCCAATGACCGTAGTCTAAAGGCCTACTATTACCTTGCTCAAAGGCGTCTCCTCCCTCACAAATATGCTTCGCATGCAAAATCGCTGATTGCTCAATGACCGTTTCAAACACTTCACCTTGAGCTTTCGCCAATGATTCAGCATTGTTTATCATGTAATTAAAGAAGTCCGCGTCTTTAACCAAAGCTACTTTGATAGCCTCGATGAGCCCGTGCCTACGCTCAGCCAAGGGTAGAGTTTGTAATAAAGAGAAATCATTAATCACAGCATAAGGCACAGCAAATGAACCTAAAAAATTCTTCTTACCAAAAGCGTTAATAGCATTTTTAACCCCTACACCACTATCGTCCTGAGCCAGTGTTGTTGTTGGAAACCTAACTAATCTCACTCCTCGATGAGCTGTAGCACAAGCCAAGCCAATCACATCGAGAAAAGCTCCACCTCCAATAGCGACCACATAACTATGTCTATCAACGCCTTGCGCCTCGATAATATCCCAAGCGTGTTTGAGCACATCAAAATTTTGTTTGGATGCCTCTCCGCCATTCAGTGGGTAACAACCTTTGTAATCAAAAGTTTCTAATGCTTGAAAGTAGTTATTAATTTGCGCCCCTAAATTTGAACTTACCTCTAAAATGGCATCTTCTGCCAATACTATAATTTTAGTATTTTTTTGTTCGACATTGAGAACCTCTCGCAAAGTTAAATTCTCGATATGAAAGACATCATGCGTAAAGCGAATACGATGTTGATAATCTACAGTAAAACTAAAATTGGGCATACAGGTAATAAAACTGTGGCAAGTTAAGATAAATAAGATTTAAATGAAAGCCATTTTTGCAAAAGCGCCACTTTAGGGATGAGTTTTCTATTTTAATCAGACTACCCGATAAAAAATTGAAAGCTACTATCAACTATTTTGTTCTTAGGTAAGGCGTGACTGCCAACTAGTATAGACATACTAGTTAAAGGAATAACGACACATAAGAGAAAAAGAGTGATGGTGCTTTTAATATATTTATTAAGGCAACTTAACTGCCCTGACTTTAGATCAAGTTCATTAAGTATAATACTTTATAATTTAAAAAAAACTTCAACCAGCACTCAATTAATTCAATCTACTTCGGAGTGTCGAATTAATCAGTTCAGCTAAACTTTAACTGTCACTCAACTTTTAAGCAACCATACTAAAGCAGGTTGCTTTAGTAACTCCTTATTGCGTCACTGTTTTTTTGTCGGGTAGTTTGATTTTAGTATTGAATTATGACATGATTTCGTCCAAATTCTGCGCATGAGTAAACCTAAACTTTTCAGCCCTGGCCCAATTAATGTTACTGCTAGCACCTACGAGGCTATGTGCGCACCTATGATTGGTCATAGAGGCAAAGATTTTGAAGAACTTTACGCCGACATACAGCCAAAATTGCAAGCCGTAGCAAAAACGACTCAACCTGTTTACATTTCAACCTCATCTGCCTGGGGCGTGATGGAGGCAGCTATTCGCAATCTCGTGCAGAAAAAGGTGCTCAATCTCTGCTGCGGTGCTTTTTCTGATAAATGGTACGATGTCGCTCAACGCTGCGGTAAAGATGCCGAAAAAATTCAAGCTGAATGGGGGCAACCTATAGACCCTGAGCTTGTCAGAGCTAAATTAGCCGAAGGCGGTTTCGACACGGTAACTTTGGTACACAACGAAACGTCTACTGGTGTGATGAACCCTCTTGAGGAGATTGTTAATGTCGTCAAATCTTTTGATGATGTGCTCATTGTTGTTGATACTGTCTCTTCATTCTCAGCCGTACCCGTTGAAACAGAAAAGCTTGGCATTGACTGTCTTCTTGCTGGCGTACAAAAGGCGGTAGCTCTACCTCCAGGTATTACTATTTTTTCACTCTCTCCAGCTGCTGTTGAGCGCACTAAGTCCACTCCAGACAGAGGTTATTATTTTGACTTTATGGAGTTTGTCAAAAATGGAGCTAAGAACAACACCCCTTCCACACCACCGATCACTCTTATCTACGGTCTGCAACATAAGCTCAATGAAATGTTAGCCGAAGGTTTAGAAAATCGTTATGCTCGTCACGAAGAACTCAATCAAATGGTGATTGAATGGGCGCTTAAATACGGTTTTGAAATCTTTTCACCTGAAGGATTTAGATCTAAAACTTTAGTCACGATTGCCAATAACCTTGATATCGATGTCTCTCTCTTGGTTAAAACTCTTAGGGAAAAACATAACTTCCTCATCAATGGAGGCTATGGTAAGGTTAAAGGTACTACATTTAGGATTTCAAATATGGGTGATGAGACTGTAGAGACGATGACAGAACTACTCGACGCCCTCGATGATGTGATGCCTAGCATCCTTGCCAAATAATCACCCCTATCATGCCTAGTTCATCACCAAGCCTTATTCTTAAAATACAATGCCCTGACCAAGTTGGCATTGTAGAGCAAATCACGGCCATTGTTGCTGCGCATGACGGTAATTTGACTCAAGTCAGCCAATTTGCTGACACCATTAACCAATGGTTTTTTGCTCGCTTTGAAATTCAAATCAGTGAACAAAACAGCACTAAACTACAAGCAAGCTTTGTAGATTTGGCTCATCAATTACAAGCGGAATGGGATTTTAGAAGCATCCCTTACCGTATGAAAACAGCTATTCTTGTCACCAAGGCAAACCATTGCTTGCAAGAAATTCTCTGGCGCAATCAAACAGGTGAGTACCCTATTGAAATCACTTCGGTCATTGCTAACCATTTAGAATGCCAAGAATTAGTTGAGTCTTCTGGTATTCAATTTCATTACATCGATGAGCTTAAGGCTGGCTGTAATGCTGAAGAAAAAAAATTAGGCTTTGCTAAGATTGATGCACTTCTCACCGAAGAGAAAACTGAGCTAGCTATCTTAGCGCGCTTCATGCAAATCATTCCTGAAGATATGTGTGAAAAATATAAAGGCAAGCTCATTAATATTCACCATAGTTTACTTCCTGCATTTATTGGTGCCAACCCTTACCAACAAGCCTATGATAGAGGTGTTAAATTTATTGGAGCGACTTGTCACTATGTGACTGCTGATTTAGATGCTGGACCCATTATTGAGCAGGAAATTCGACGTGTAAATCACAACTATACTCCTGAAGATTTACGCTTACTCGGACGTGAATGTGAGCGTATTGCGCTTGCTAATGGTATCGAATACCATGTTAATGACAGGACGCTAATCAAATCCAATAAGGCTATTGTGTTTAGCAAGTAATCATTAGAGTAGATTTTAATTCCTACACTTCCTTCTACCCACCACCTCTTCTTTTTATGATTTTAGAAATTATCCAATACGGACACCCAACGCTGCGTAAAAAAGCAGCTAACCTCTCAGTTGAGGGTATTAAAGAACCTCAATTAGCTCAATTAGTGGAGAACATGCTAGAGACTATGGAGCATGCGCAAGGCATAGGCTTAGCCGCGCCTCAAATTAATGAATCTCTGCAATTAGCTGTGATTGACTTAGGGGGAGAGGACGAATCAAACACCCTGCTCGAGTTAGATGGCAAGAGTGTTCAGCTTGAAGACATTATGCCGCTGACCTTTATCAATCCAGAGCTCAAGCTCTACCCTAAAGTGAAAGATAAAATGCAAGAAGGCTGTCTAAGCATTCAAGGCCTCCAAGCTACAGTAATTAGACCGACTGTCGTTGAAATGACTTATCTTGATTTAGAAGGTCAGGAACACACTCTAAAATGTGATGGGCTACTAGGCCGAGCTATTCAGCATGAATGCGACCATTTAGAAGGTATCTTATTTACCGACAGAGTCGGCAGCCTACATAAGCCTAAAGTAAAAAAACAGCTCGAAGCACTGCTCAAACCTAAGTCTTTCTTTTAACAAGTTTTGATTAAGTAAGAAAAAAGCCCCGTAGTTGTGAAACTACGGGGCTTTTTTATACAAAGATTTTTTAAAATGCTTATTACTGATTCTTTAATGCTTTTATAGAAAAGATACCTTTCTGCGTGTAATCTTTTTCTGAACCCATATCTGGATAGCTGACTAGGAACTGGTATTCATCTACTAAGTTAAAAATGTAATGAGTAGCCTCTTCTGGCAGCTCTGCCATCACCTTGCCATCCTTAATTTGAGCCTTGATTCTGAACCATTCTTCGTATCTTTCTCCACCATTAGATGTATAGAGGACATCTGCTTGTTTGAGTTTATTACCTCTTTCTTGGTAGCGTGCCCATACTTGATCACCTGTTTTACCTGACTCAGTAACCATAATTACTTTATCTGAGTTAGGTAGAGGTTTATTGCTTACTCTAGATTTAGGATTAAAATAAGGGAAACTAGCATCCATAGATTCTAAGCGCTCTTGCAAAAGTTGATTCATCTCTGCTGCTTTTTCAGGCATCTTGGTCGCGAGGTTATTCATCTCCTCAATATCTACACGCTCACCAGCATCATTGTAGAGTTGATACAACTCTAATGGCTCACGGTGGTGATAATCAAAGTTACGAATTAATTTGTAGCCTCCTATACGTAGGGTTGAATGCATAGCTGCACTATTTGGAAAATGATGCATCATTGAATTTCTCGCTTCACCTGTAGGCTCTTTGACTAATTGAGCATCTCTAGGGTCAGTTGTTAATAATGTTGATAAATCTGCGCCATCGAGATGATGTCCAGCTGGCTTAGGTGTACCAGTCCAACTTAAAATAGTAGGATAGAAATCCATACCATTAACCATAACATCAGATTGAATGTTAGCAGGTATTCCTGGGCCTTTAATAATGAAAGGCACTCTTATGCCGCCTTCTTTGGCACTAATTTTGCCTTTGTCTAATGGGTAATTATCAGTATAGACTGCTTTTCTACCACCTTCCATGCCTCCATTATCTGAAGTAAATATAATATAAGTGTTTTCAATCAGCTTATGTCCAGGCCAACGAGGGTCATCAGTTTCTTTTAAATAAGTGAATACTTGCCCCACATAGTAATCAAGCATCTCCACCATTGCTGCATAGTAAGGGTTTGTCTGACCTGGCGTTGTCCAAGCTTTGGGGTCTTCAGGGTAAGGCACACCTATTTTCTCGCAATACTTACGCAGTAAAGCTTCACTACGAGTGTGAATAGGCGTGTGTACTAACCATGTCGCATAGTAAAGGAAAAATGGCTTATCTTTTGCAACTTTAAGAAAATCTAAGGCATCTTGACTGTTCTGATGAAAAGGAAAACCGTTTTCATCTAGACGGTAAGGATCATTGGCATCCGTAGTTGCAAAATCAGTCAAACGGTGCGGATTTTGCGGCTTGGTCGCCCCTCTTTCTGAACGTGTATAATCAAAGCCATGGTCTAATGGTTGTGGATAAGCTTTATGGTTAATCGCTATGTGCCATTTACCTATATGGCCAGTGTAATAGCCATTCGCTTTCAAGGCTTCGGGAATAGTTACCTCACTGATAGGTAGTCGACCACTGTACCATGGAGACATAATAGGATGGTTAATATGATTTACCATTGGAGGCGCTCCACCTACTACATGGGTTCTCTGTAAGCGTGCTGGATGCTTGCCTGCGATTATCGCACCTCTCGATGGAGAGCAAGTAGGAGCTGGAGAATAGCCCTGCCAAAACTGAACCCCTTCTCTTGCCAATTGATCGAGATAAGGCGTCTCATAAGGAGAAGGCTCATCAATGTCATACGTGCCTACATCCTGCCAACCCAAGTCATCTACTAGAATAAGTATCACATTAGGCTTTTCTGGTTTATCAGCAGCTACCATTACCTGGCATAACAACAACCCAACTATGTAAATTAATAGTGAAAATAGTTTAATCATCAGGGGATTAAATCATAATCAAAAAATTAATCAACCTTATTTTCTGGTAATATATCTTGGTAGAGTCCTTGTTCACTATCTCCGATAACTTTTGCCCCGCAAGATTTCTCGTAAAACTCACGAGGGCCCACTCCACCGATAAAAGCATAGACATAACCTAGTTCTTTGAGAGACTCTAAACTTTTATATAAAAGTACTTCTCCTAAACCTAGACCACGGTAATCCTCTGCTACACCTGTTGGCCCAAAAAAGCCTTTAGCCGTTGTATCATAACAGGCAAAGCCCATAATCTGTTTTTGGTATGTCGCTACCCACACTGTAGCCGGTTGACGAGACATTGCCACCCTTACTTCACTCTGCCATTTAGCTGAAAAATGTAAGCCAACCCATTCCACTAATAAATGAGTTTCGTACACATTGAGCTTACGAATTACCACATCATCAAGCAGATATTTACTCTCACTTTGTTTGCTGAATTTTTTCTCCAGCCATAGCGCACCAGAACACTTATCTAACGCATATAAATTAACGAGCATATCTTGCATGGTAGTAATAGAGTCTTAAGGGTTTTTATAGATATCAGGAATCTTAGGTTGATGAGCAAACTCTGCTGGAGTAGATTTTGTTTTTGTTTCTTTAACTACTTTGACGTCTTTGACTCCTGATTGAAGCTTACTGGACTCTAGAACAATTTCATCATAAAAGCGAGCCTGGGTTACTCTCATGTAAGGAATCAGCCATAAAAAGCCTATCCCAAAAGTAAACAACACCGATAAAATCCCCCAACCTAAAAACCTCCAACTTAAGCAGAAATACTGCCATTTTCTCTTTCTCATCAAAACTACACTACGCTTTATTGTATCTCTAACACCTAATTGAGGGTTATCCACCCAAATAAAAGGAGTCTGCGAAAGAGCTATACCGACGATAATATAAGCTGCCCAAGCTAACATCATAGGTATAAAAAACAGGGTAAACGATACCCACAAAACTCCTTCTTGTGTCCAAGCATTCTGAGCCCAAGCCATACGATCAAACCAATTAAATTCATAACTAAACCAGCCTGTTAAGGCAGAGAATGAAGCTACTATAGCAGATAATACAATCATCATTATAAAGATAATGAACCAAGTTAAGACTACCAATCCTACAGATTTCAAATACCCCTTAGTAAAACCAGAGAAAAAATCAACAAATTTAACTTCTTCCTCATTTGGTTTACTCAGCCTTCTGGAGCTTTTTAAATAAATAGCAAACAACCCAAGCTCTATAGGCGCCATAATCAGAAATAGACCTCCACAAAAACCGCTAATGATAATAGATAAAAAATGGTAACCCACTACTGAATCCCAACGCCCACGCAACGCCAAACGCGCTTCTTGCATGAGAATAGAGTTAGATTTCATGGACGAAAGTTTATAAGACTCAAACAAAAGAGCAAGCTAGATTTCCCAGCTTGCTCTTTTTGTTAATTTTACTTTTTGTAAAACTTAATCTTGGTAGGTTTCTGGAAGAGTGGCTTGAGTCGTTTTCTCAACCCCAGAATCTACAGAGCCTGAACCTTGATTACCCTCATATTGAGCTTTAACATCTTCATAAAAAGCAGCGTAACTCGTCATCATGTAAGGGAACAACCATAAATAACCAATGAAAAATGTAAGAATACAGAGCAAACCCCAGCCTATAAACCTCAAGCCTAAAAAGAAATATTTCCATTTATAACCTTTCATCATCAAACAACTCTTCTTAAGGGCGTCAACAGCTCCGATTTCAGCATCATTAGCATAGATAAAGGAAGTTTGAGAATAAGCAATTTGAGCTACACATGCAGGTATAAGAAATAAGCAAGATAATGCTAGTTTAGTAATCAACTCTGCATCAAAATCAGATTCACTTAAGTTAGACCAAGTTTCTGGGTTTAAGCCTAAATCTAAAATAATAACAATGATAGCAGCAAAAACAAACAGAAGACTCCAAGCCATAATAATGAGCATATAGAGTAAGTACCCACCTAAATGCCTGCCAAACTTGGTGAATCCAGCAAACAGGTCACTAATCGTAATATTATTCTTTATTATAATTTGCCAATAAGCATACGAAATACCTACCAACATAGGTCCTGAAATTATATATGTAGCTATACTTCCTATACCTGGAATAGCTACCACGACATTAATAATCAAAGTATATAAAAAACCGATACCTATGGCTATAGCCCATTTCCCAGTTAAAGCTTCACGAGCTTCCGCCATTAATTCTTTATTAGATTTCATAAGTACTAAATGTTATCAGATTGATCCAAAAGTGCAAGCTACGGTTTAAGACAAGAGAAGTCTCTAACGAAAATACGTGTCGCGCAGTGCAGAAAAAACTACTCAAGCAACGCGAACTCTCGCTTGATTTAAATTAGAGTTTTAAAATCAATGATTTTTGATGAGAAAAGGTAGCGCAAGAATATTTTAAACAGCTAAAGTTTACGGTTTTAGATAAAAGAGGGTGCTAACGAAGAACCGTGTCGCACAGTGTATATAAAAATACTCGAGCACCGCGAAAGTCTGAGGCAGTGCCCTCTTTTGCTAAAAGTAGCTGTTTAAAAAGCTACTCTACGATGGCAAACATCAACTCCCCACTAGACACAACCTCACCATTGACTATGCAACGGCAACTGGCGGAGGCTATATTACGCTTAAAACTTAGTAGCTCGGCTTCGATAAACAATGTATCACCTGGGAGTACTGGTCTGCGGAACTTGACAGTTTTGGCGCTCATGAAGTAGCCGATTTTTCCTTGGTTGCCGTCTTTTCTTAATAGGACAACTGAGGCAACTTGCGCCATGGCTTCGAGTTGCAGTACACCTGGCATGACTGGGTGACCTGGGAAGTGACCTGGGAAATAAGGCTCGTTCATAGTGACATTCTTGATGCCTGTGCACTTGTTATCACCATCAAAATCAATCACTCTATCCACAAGTAAGAATGGGTAACGGTGTGGTAAAATTTTAAGGATATCATTAATATCTAATACACCCTCACCTTTTGGTATTTTCACTGGTGGGAGCATTTGCACCATGCTTGCGTAGTCTTTTTTAACTACTTTGGCGAGCTGGGTGTTAGGTCCATGTCCTGGTTTAACGCAGATAACGTGACCCATGATCTTCTTACCTGATAGCATTAAATCACCAATAACATCGAGGGCTTTGTGCCTAGCCATTTCATTGTCAAAACGTAGCGCTTCTTTAGACATGATTTTGTCATCTTTGATGACGAGGGCATTTTCAATAGAGCCGCCTTTGATGAGTCCTTTTTCTAAGAGTGGTTTTACATCTTCGTAAAAAGTAAAAGTACGAGCTGGAGCTATTTCTTTTTCATAGATTTCAGGGGTCACCTCTGAACTAAAGAATTGAGTGAATTTACCTTCTGGTCCTACTTGAGTAACTGACACTCGGAATTTGTTATCTGGAACGATGGTAAGCAATGAGCCTGTCTTGGTTTCTACATGTATGGTCTCTCTGATTTCGTAAACTTTGCGCGATTCACTCTGTTCAACAATACCTGCTTGTTTAATGAGCTCTACAAATGGTTTAGCTGAACCGTCTCCAATTGGAGGTTCGTTGGCATCCATCTCAATCACAGCATTATCCACACCCATACCCACAAGAGCTGATAATACGTGCTCTACTGTATGTACTTTGACTGAACCTTCGGCGAGAGTGGTGGCTCTTTCTACGGCTTTAACTTTGTCTACATCTGCGCTAATAAATGGCTTATCAGGTAAGTCTACTCGACGAAATTGAAATCCAGAGTTTTCTGCAGCAGGAGTTATGGTGAGCGTAACTTTTTCTCCTGTATGTAGAGAAGTACCTTCTAATGAGGCACTTTTAGCTAAAGTAGTTTGTAATTGTGACATAAAATTATGAGTAATACTTGAAAGAACTGTTGAGAGACTTCATCACAAACTAAGAGTTTGGTAAAGAATTAAAATAGTTCTGAGATTCTTCAATATCTTGATGGATTTGCTCTCTGAGCTCGTCTAAGTTGGCAAACTTTTTCTCTGGTCTGATGTAATGATGAAAAAACACCTCTATCGTTTTGCCATAAAGGTCTCCACTCCAATTGAGTAGATGCACCTCTAACCTTGGATGTTTGAACTCTTTTTCAAGAGTAGGTTTATAGCCTAAATTGGCGACTCCTTGAATCTTAGCTGGCTCTACACCCTGATCAATACTTTGATCATTATTATCTACCTGTTTGATAACTACGGTGACAATATAAACTCCTGTAGGCAATAATAGGTCTGGGTGCAATTTAATATTGGCTGTACGTGCTTGCAGTTGAGCACCTAAGTGTTCGCCATGTTCAACCACTCCTTGATAACTATAGGTACGCCCAAGCAATGACTTAGCTAGAGCTAAATTAGCCTGAGAGAGAGCCTCACGAATGCGTGTGGAACTGATTCGCTGACTTTGATCATAACTATCTTTAACAATCTGCGCTGTTTTAACCTCAAATCCTAACTCTAAGCCTAGTTCCCTTAGGTTGTCTGGGTTGCCCTGACGTTTATAACCAAAGTTCCAGCCTTGTCCTACCGCAATTAGCTCTAGATCATAACAACTCTCATTGAGTTGCTGAATAAAATCTTGATAAGGTAATTGAGAAAACTCTTCATCAAAATGAACTACCACTATAAAATCTACACCCAACTGAGTTAATATAGGTTCTACGATGCTTAAATCAGGCACGATAGGCTGTGGTGCTTTATGAGGGGCTAAGACTTTAATCGGATGAGGGCTAAAGGTCAATAGACCTACTTTAGCTCCTGTGGTGACAGCGGCATCAACTGCCTGCTTGATCACAGCTTGATGACCTATATGCAACCCGTCAAAAACTCCCATCGCCAAACAAACAGGCGATTGAATTTCTGCTAAAGTATCAAGTGTGTAGTATTTCATTTAAACAGACTCTATAGGAATTCCTAATAATTGCTTCACCTCATCTAAAGGTATAATGTAGCGAGATTTCAACTCGTCAACTGTAGTCGTTTTTAAAGTTTCAGCACTCAGAGCCTTGTCTGAATCTAAATTAAATAAACCTGAAGCGGTTCGATGCAGTCGATGCAAATGAGCCCCACAATTCAGGTGTTGACCAATATCATGCGCATAAGTTCTGACGTAGAATCCCTTGGTGCAATGCACCTCAAACTCTACTTGCGGTAAATTGATACTCTCTATTTTGTAATTTAACACTTCGACTTTACGGGCTTTGCGTTCTACTTCTTGGCCTTTTCTAGCGAGTTTATAGAGCCTAACGCCATCAATTTTGATGGCGGATACCATCGGCGGTATTTGCTCAAACTTACCTTGATAATGAGCAAAAGCATCCCTAACTTGCTCTGAAGTTACGTGTTGATAATCTCTCTCTTGCTCTATTTCTCCTGTTCTATCTTGAGAATTAGTAGTGGCGCCTAGCGTTAAGCCACCTTGATAGGTTTTGCTATCCGCCATGAGCTGATCTTGTAATTTAGTCGCCTTTCCTAACAACAGAATTATTAAGCCTGTAGCCATAGGGTCCAATGTCCCACAGTGCCCAATCTTACGGTAATTCAACTGACGTCGAGCAATAGCAACCACATCATGAGAGGTCATATCTTCAACTTTATCAATGAGTAATATGCCATCTGGCACATCATTGATATTACGGTTACGTTTGGAAACTTGCTGTTGAGTTTGTTTCATATAATGAGACAATTAAAAAGGTATAGTGAGGGTTACTCGGCATGGTCTAGCAAGTTTTCATAGACTTCCAAAGTCATTTGTTGCATTTTTTGCAAGGTGAAGGGCTCTATTGACGCTCCAACTGCAGGTGCGCCCTGACTTAGCCACTGAGATAATCTTATTACAGCTTCTTCTATATTGTTTGGCTCAATAGCTCCCTGAGGGTAAAGGGCGGCTAACTGCTCTGCTACGCCTCCATGAGCGTAACCTAAGACAGGTTTAGCTAATGCTAACCCTTCCAAGCTCACACGTCCAAAGGCCTCTGGTTCTTTGGATAAAGATAAAATAATATCACTAAGCTGCATGATTTTAGCCACATCACTACGATGCCCTGTAAAGCTAATATCACCTTGTAAACCTAATTCCTCAATTTGCTCTTGTAATTCTTGTTTGAAAGCTTGTTTACGTGGGTGGACTTCGCCAACAATGACTCCATGGATTTGAGGATAATCAGCCTTAAGTTTTGCTATAATATGTAACAAGTCTTGCTGCCCTTTCCAGCGAGTGAGGCGACCAGGCAAAAGTAATAGTGTCTTATCTTTGGTTTGAGGGAATTGTTCATACCACTCTTGTAACCATGCTTGGTTAAATTTTGAGTCTTTCCTCACTTGATTGGCGTCCACGCCTCGATGAATCACTTGGATTTTTTTTGCGGCGATTTTATAGTTATTGAGCAAGTATGTCTTTACATGTTCAGAGACGGCTATCACCTGCTCCGCTTTAGTCATAATTGCGGAGTAAGCATTAATTGAGTACGTGCCATGAGCTGTGGCAAGGAATTTAGGGCGTTTTGACTTGTCCATTTTTTTCCAAGCCAAATAAGCCAGCCAAGCAGGAACTCTTGAACGTACGTGAATAATATCAAATTGCTCTCTTTCAAAAAGCTCTCTGAGCAACTTAATTTGCTTAAGACTGCTAACGTGCTTTCTATGTACAGGCATTTGTATATGTTTGCCGCCTTGTTTGCGTAATGGATCTAACAAGCGCCCACCAGCAGAAATAACCCAAGAATCATGCCCTTGAGAAACTAAATATTTGCTTATTTCTAAAGTGCCTTTTTCAACACCTCCGCTATTGAGCTCTGGTAAAATTTGAACGATTTTCATGTGTTTATAAGACTTGCGCTATGATAGCCGCACAACGCCTTGCTTCTTGTAAGGTTTTAGGTGCTGGGGTTAAGCTCTTTTCCCCTATGTAATCCATATACGTAGTTAGATAACCTTCATTAATTAATAACTCAAGCCCTTGTGCCACTCGACTTGATTTTCGTAATTTTGCCATGGGGAGCAGGCCTACTTTAGCTCCAGAGCTAAGAGCCTCATAAACCATAGACACACTGTCTTCGGTTACCCATACTTGTTCGGTTTTGGCTAATTGCTCTGGCAACCATTCTGGCTTAGTTGCTTTTCCGTCAATCACTTCAATATCTAAATCTAACGCTTTAACTTTATTGATAAATGATTCAGGGGTACGCCTAGAAGTAGTTAGAGTTATTGTCTTACCGCCTGCCTGAGTCGTAAGAAATTGAATCATATCTAATAGTGAATCAGGAAATAAATCGTAGGCTTTGGAAGGCCCACCAATCAAAAAAAGAAGGCTACTTTTTCTTTTCTTACTTGTATACGCAATCTTATTTGGCGCTCCTTTGGTTAAGTACACATGAGAAGCTAGTCTCGACACATCATGGTTCAAGTAGTCATGCTCTGGGATCAAACATAAATCAAAACAAAACATAGGGTAATTAGGCTTCATCAAGACTACAGACTTATAGCCTAAAACATACTTGGCTAATATTAACCATAATTGAGTTTTACTACCTGCGCCTATGATTAAAGGATGAGAAACCTGATGCTTTAGGCCTAACTGACCTTTGAACCAATGCAGCATTTCTAATCTAGATTTAACTTGGATAATTTCTACCTCATCATGATCAAGAAATTGAGCAATACCTAAGCTCTGATTAAGATGCCCTGGTTTGCCATCAGATAAAATATACAGTTGCTTCTTCATCACTTTAAAACAATTGTTTGAGTAGAGTTGATTCTCGGTTTTCTTTACCTAATTTTTTAGCAAGGAGATGAGTTCTTGCGGGCAGTTTTTTTGTCAATTTTTTATAGAGTTTTTCTTTCGTCAAATAGACAATCAAAGCAATAGGATTAGTCTGCTCACTATCTAAAGCCATTAAACGATTTTTATAATTTGCTACTGAACTTACTTCTTCTGCAGCTGTTAACCATTGTATTTTTGAATCAAGGTCATCTGCCACTTGAGCTTGCCAAAGATTCATATCAGCTTGAGTAGGTAAAACCACTTGCAGTTGTAATTCAGGGCGCGCCTGTAATAATTGTATCCAAAAACTTTTATTTAGGGGCTGCTGTGCGTGCTCTTCGTCTACTACAAGAACCATTCTTAAAGGAATTAATTGTTGCAACAATGTCTCTGTATAAATAACTGGCTTTTGCTGATGCCTTATAAATAACGGTCTACGCTGTGGTAGCTTCCATCTATGGTGCAACCAAAAACCATCTACGGGACTAGTCATATGAGCCTCTTGCATAGCTAGAGTTAAATCAGCAGTATTGATCTCCATTTGAGGTTTATGATTCACTTCTGTTAATGTCACTTTCCAATGACCTATAGATGTTGTCTCACAAGCTACTACCAGCACTTTTTCTGGCTGTACTTTTTTTATAATTCTTTCAGGAAGGTTCATACAATTAGTTAGCCTTCCAAAAAAAGCACAGGCATCTTGTTTCGCAGGTCCTTTTTGATCAGCTAAAACTGCCATGATACCTCCTTTTTCTAAAAAACGCATCGCTAATCTAAGCTCTGACTTGGCAGAAAACAAAGTCACCCCTTTGTCTTCTCTGGTACGTTTTACCCAACGATTGAGATAAGGATTATTGACAGGTCTGTACATGGCGGCAATAGAAAAACCGTCTAGCAGAATCAATGGCGAAATTTGAGCTAACAATTCCCAATGTCCCATATGTGGCAACAAAATTAAATAACCTCCTTTGTCAGGAGTTTTTTGTAACAACTCCAACCCTTCAAACTCGACTCTGCCCAATAATTCATCAGAGCTTATTTGGGCTGTTTTAAGAGTTGCAAAAAAATTACCTAAAGTTCGTTGGAAATTCTCTAAACTTGCTTGAGTATGAAGTGTAGTTTGTGAGCCATTAAGATTGTTTGCTGCTATAATACGCAAATTATTAGCTACTATATCTCTCATTCTTGGAGAAACATGGTAAAGCAACCAGCCTATACCTCTACCTGCCTTAATATGTGCTTCTAAGCTAAAGATGCTTAACAGCTTAATAATTGCTACAAGAAACAGGTATTCAAAAAACCAACGTAATTTAAGCAGCATAAGATTTATAAGTCAAAATCACCTCTATCCAGATGAAAAATCATATTAAGGTGTCTTATTTCTGTAACACTTAGCTGAAAAAAAGTCGATGAAAAGTCTTAGGAGCTAAAAAGCTTTTTAAGATTAAGACTCTGTACTTCCTGAATCGTCTTCTATGGATAATAAGTAGTATTTGGTTGTATCTGATGGGTAGATAGAGGTATCGCTATGATCTACGATAATAGTTCCTGGCCATTTTAGATTAATAGCCTGTGCATTAACGGCTCTGTTATGCAGATAAATACCAGAACACATAACATTTTTAGCAATACTAAGACCAAAAAAATTCTCTGCATAAATATTAGCTTGTGGGGCATAAACAGTACCTATAAAGGCATCAAAACTATCTTTATAAGGCACAGCTCGATTATACGCACTCACATAAGAATGAAAGTCTAAATTTTGATTATGATTAAGAAAAATGTCAGTTGAGCCTTCGGCTACGAGTAAAATATTACTGGTATCACCTGATGATAACGAATAAACATTGTTTTCAATTGTGAAATTGTTCACCGTAGAATCAACTACAATTCTAAAATTAGAAATACCAGCACTCACAATAATATCTGAACTATTATCAATCCTCACATTGTCTGCTTGTATATAGAGTGTGAGATCATCTGCATTGACATTGATATTCCCTGTGATGACAGTTCCTGCAACGTTAATTTGCATGTCTGCTATCATAGACCCGCCCGTGTTGGGCAAGACAGCTGTACCTAAAGGCACGGGAACACTAGGTGAAATGTAATTATTAAAAAAGCCTTTGTGTGGCAAATAATCAGTCTCCCATTTTTGGGTGTAATCTTTACCTCCTGAAATAACAAATCGACCTAAATTATTGGATGACTTTAATCCTGAATTTTCGTAGGTATTATCCACTAAATCTATTTCGTCTACTGCTCTAGCTAGTTTACTGGGGATAATAATTTGAGGCTCAAAATTATAATTTTTTTGATTAATTCCTGAGCCAAAGGTAGCTGGATCATATGGGTCGCGATAAAAAATACCAGATTCAGCAGTAGAACCGCCCTCACCTACATCATTTTGAAATTCGGTTAACCATGCTGTCTTCTCAATACGCAATGAGTGTAAGTCAAAAGCCTCACTAGCAGTTGTAGTTACATTATTAGCTCCATAATTGGTAAAATTAAGCTGATTAATTGTTGGAGGTTGCCCTACACCTCCACGCTGAGAACTATCGTAAGAAGCCATAGGCTCATCTGTGGAAGTTCCCGATTTTATAAAAAACCAGTTTTCTGCCTGAGGCTTAGTGATATCATCAGCATTCCCATTAAACCATGGTTTATAGTACACAGCTTTGAGTCGTTTACGGTTATCATTTGCATCTCTAACCTCCGCTGTGATTATGACTTTTCTCGGGTCTCCAACAGTCCTAATCAAGCCTTGGGTATTACTGATTTCTGAATTTCTAGTTACTGTAATAATCATGTCATATTCAGCGATTTGAGCTAGGGGCAGATCTGTTTCATCAAATTGCGCCGTATAGGTGCCAAATCCATTACCGTCAGCTGTAGAATCACCGTCAACATCTTCGTCCTCAAATACAAAAGAATCAACATCACCTGTACTGTCTAAAAAATCTAAATCACCTTGATTCACTGCTTGTGCCGCTAACTCGATACCTGTCATCGCTATGGAATCTAACTCTTTGCTTAGCTGCAAAGTATTTAAATCGTTATCCTCAACCAAACTTAAGGCAAAAAAAGCAGCTAAACCACCGCCTATCATCACTAGTCCCACAATGACTAAGAGTAAAGCACTAGCTGGCTTGGCTTGATGATGATTATATATCCGCTTCATGTTTTATAAACTAAATCTAAAATTTCTAGGAAAAGCGATACGCACCTGTTTATCACTCACGCCTTCCAAATCTGGCAAAGTGTATTGAAGAAAGTAAATATCATTAACTAATTCAGGGTTGGTCACGAGCTCTGAAGCTAAAATTTCCTCGCCTTTGAGAGTGAAAAATCGAAAATTTCTCGGAGTAGCGTTATCTGTTGTTCTACCGTAGCCAAATAATAATTCATCACTCGTATAAGACCCATCTAATACTAGGTTCGCTGCACTAGGGTTATCATCATCTTCTAATAGTTGCGATTGATTGTATTCATAAGTGCCCGATTGAGAATCTTTGTACTTGATGCCTCTAATTTGGGACTCTGTGTATAATTTTAATACCTGAGCTTCATCAACTGAATCTGAGGTATCTAAATCAATACCACTAATTCCAATAACCCCTAAGTTTTTATTTTCTAAATCAGAAAGCCCCCAATTCATCCATTTAGTAATACCTTTCTTATAATTAGAATCACTGAGTGCCTTGTTTTCTTGATTAAATCTATTGGTTATACGAGATATAAATTTATAGTGATTATTAATTTCAGTAGAACTACCTTGCTGATTACTGAGTACTGTTTGAGATGAATCAAATACCCCTACAAAAGCTGCCATCACCAACGTCATCAAACTGGTAGCCACAATTAACTCTATAAGAGTAATTCCTTTTCGTAAGTAGTGATTTTTTATCTTCATCATTAAGGCATAAAATAATTATCTGTTGTCGTGTAAAGAGTTCTAGTTGCCTCTTGTACCAATGTCGTTCCATCTTCGTCTAGCAGATAAAACTCTATGGTGAATCTTTGCATATCATCAATAAAGCCATCTAAATTATTAACCTTATCTCTATCGATCTCAATGACTACATCGCAGTCTGTGTCTGTAGTCAATGTCGAGTCATGTTGCGTCATGTTATTTCTATCCCTATAACGCAACTTAATAACCCCTGGATTATCATTAGAAAAGTCCCAATCATCATACTCAATATCAGTGCCTGCTGCTACATCTGTAGTTGGATCAATATGATTGCGAATATAGTTTTCTACATGGTTAAATTGAATTTGAATCATAGAGTCGTCCTCAGAAAACTCTCTGGAATCTTCTAAGTTATTCATCAAGCCAATAATTCCAGCAGAAGAAATAGCCAAGATACTCATTGAAATAATAATTTCAACCAGGGTAAACCCATAATTATTTTTTAGAGAAAAAAACATAATTAATAATAAATTATTCTATCACAGTATAAGTATTACACAAGTTAAAATAACTAATCTCATGAAAAGCAAAAAGAGCTGATGTATAAACATCAACTCTTTTTTGTTTTTTGTAAAATGGGTCTACTTTTAGAAAGAGGTTGATCTCACTTCTGACACTTCTCTCGCTTCTACTTTTTTAGCATTTGAATCAAGGTTTAGAGGAAAATTTAATTTCTTTTTTTCTCTTTTATCGTAAGGAAGGAAATCATTTTTATTGATACCTAACTCATTAATTTCTGCATCACTTAAAGTTTCAGATAAGCTTCCTTTAGCTGAAATAAGTCTAGCAGTAACAAAAATCATCAGATTTTTTCTATCATAAGACTTTGATGAGCTTTGAAAAGCCTTGCCCACGACTGGCAATTTATTAAGAAAAGGAACTTTGCTGATGCTATCTGTCTCTTCAGTTTGAATGAGCCCACCCATAGCAATGGTTTCTCCATTTCCAATAGTGACTGTTGTCTTCATTTTTGAAGAGCTTATAACAGGAATAGCGAAGCCTGCAGTAATAAATGACTCATCAATTTGAGAGCTTAATTCTGGCTCTATTTCTAAGGTGATACTTCTATCTGCATTCACTTTAGGAGTCACCTTAAGAATCACTCCAATTTCTTGATAATCAAACCCTGATATACTCACAGCAGTAGCTCCTGAATCTGTAGTTGTCACTTCATATTCAGGTATAGGAAACTCCGTACCTACAGACATTTCTGCGGTAATTGAGCTACCTGTAATAATACGTGGATTTGAGACAATCTTACCATCACTAGTATTCTTAATGAAGTTTAATAATAATTGATTACCTGCTGAGCTCAATACGGCTGTATTTGGTGAGGCATCACCAGCCCCTACTCTGAAAATAGCATCGCGGCCAAATATACCTTCCCAATCAAAATTTAATGAAGCTGTATAAGACTGAAAAGCACTCCAATCAACTCCTGTATCAGAACTATCACCTAAATTAATTTCTACAAATGTAGCTTCTATCGCTACTTGTTCAGGTCCAAAATCAAGTAATTTAATGAGATCTTCTATTTGAGCAAGTACCTCTTGGCTGCCTTGAGCTATAATAGCTGAATTACTTTTATCTAGAATAATGTTCACATTAACCTCAGCAGGCGCATCTGTAGCTGCCTCGGAGTCTCCATCCGTTGCTTCTGCAGAACCTGAGTCAGATCCGTAAGCGTCAGCAATCGCTGTATACACATCATCAATATTAGCATTAACAATAGGAAATCTCTTGGAAAAAACTTGCTCAGCTTCGATATGCTTACTGCTCGCTAATTCGACAAAATAAATACCTTCATCTAGTGTATACCTGTAAGGCGTTGATTTTAAAATAGATTTAAGTGCCAAATCGAAACTCACGTCACTCAAATTAATATTAATTCTGTTATCTAAGTCTTCGGGGATCACAATATTCACTTCGGCCTCTTTAGCTAATCTATGTAAAGAGCTTTTAGCATCTGAATCCGTTAATTTAATACTGAAATTGCCATCGTCATTTTTTAATATGTAATTACTAAATAATTGCTGAGCTTGAATGCTATCACTGCCGTCATCAAGAACAATTCCTTGTGGAGAAGCTGTACTTGAATCCAATTCTTGAGCTAAACTCATATTAAAGCCAGCAAAAATAGCAATTACAGCTAAATACAACTGACTCGTTTTTATTATTTTTTTAAGTGATCTCATGATTCTTCTTGTTTATACTTAATCGTGTATTCTTTACCATTTATTAGGAAGGTGTAATCTTTAGCTCCAGCCTTAATAAACTGAGCGCTAACACCATTGACAGTCATTTTCATCCCTGGATCAATAACGGCACCGTTGGATGTTAATAAGGCAACCCCCTTACTTGTGAGAAAAGGTGCTACAAAATAACTAGCTATCTGATTGAGCACAGCATCAATAACATCGTCTCCTGTAGCTCCTATACGAGACTGTTTCACGACAGCTGTGGAAGCGAATGATTCTTGATTTAAGTTGATTTCAGCTAGGGTTAATTTACCTGCAGCAATCTTTTGTGCGAAGCTCTCAATAGTTTTTAATTTATCTAATGAGTAAACACGCTGATTAGCTTGCACACAAAAGCTAACCACACATAAAACAACCAGTGCGCTTATTTTTAATAGCTTATAACGAGAAATTGAGGATGATGAACTCACAAATATAATTTAGATATCTTAAAGACTTGAGCTAATAGTCTATTACTTACATTAATTTAATTAATAAAAAAGACAAGCTCAAAATAATACAAAAGAAATATCTCTCTGTTATTAAGCTGATAAACATCTTGTATTTACTAGGACTTTTATTTAATAAATAAGCAATGAAATCATTTATTTTATTTTCTATTTTATCTATTATCTCTGCTTTAGCTGTTTGTAGCGCTCAAAACGAACAAGAGCCGCTTAAATCACAAGCCCCAGATAACACTACTTCTACTAGCACTACCACTTATACTTATGAAACTGAATTTTCAAAATTGGATAATGCAACTAGAATTAAGTGGCAAGAGTTAGTCAGTGAAGCAACTCAGCTCGCTCAAGAACAAAGAGTTATCGAAGCTCTTTACAGTTTGGGTCAAGCAGAAGTAATTTTTGCCAAACACCCTCAACTACTAACTATTAAATCATTTTCTTATATTCAGCAACAACGCTTAGACGATGCCTTAGAGTATGCTCAAAAAGCTTACGATTTAAATAATAACCAATACTCTGCTATCCATAATTTAGGTGAAATTTATTTTGATCTCAACCAATGGGAAAAGGCAAAAAAATACTACACCAAGCTTCTTGATTATGCAGACAGCCCCTTACTGCAATTCAAATTAGATATTATTGAAATAAAATTAGGAAACCTAGAGACTGTGAGGCCCAAATTAGAGACTCTCAACCCTTTAGCCCCTGAACCTTACTACTTATTCTTAAACTATATTGTCAATTGCGAAGATCACCCAAAAAATGTAGAAGTTAAAAGTGCATTGATTAGTCAAATTAAAACTATTTATCAATACTCTCCTAATACCTTATTGCCTTGGTTTGATAAAATCAACCATTCGGGTTACGGCCTCCAATAAGGCAATAAAAAAAGTGAGTCAGAATAAAGTCAGTGCTACTCATCAAATAACTTGATTGAATCAATCAACCTTATCTCTCCCATAAAGCAAGCAAGCACGAGTAATGCTTGAGAATTTTTACTTGAGCACGGTTGAAGTGTGTCTGCGTGCACAATAGTTAAATAATCAACCTTAAACTCTAGTGGGCTGAATACTTGTTCTAAATTGTGATTTATTGTTTTGATATCTAACTCTTCAGTACTACTCAGATTATCATTTTTTGCGGCTTGAAGTGTGGCATAAATCAATGGTGCCTTAGCTCTTTGCTCTTTAAGCAATCTACGGTTGCGAGAAGACATCGCCAAGCCATCTAATTCCCTCTTAGTTTCTACAGCTACTAATTCAATAGGGTAAGATAGATCCTTGATAAGTTTTTGAATAATAGCAATTTGCTGAAAATCTTTTTTACCAAATGCCACTCTACTAGGTCTAACTAAATTAAACAACTTACTGACCACTAAGCAAACTCCGTCAAAATGACCAGGACGTTTAGCCCCGCATAGATTAACACTCAATTGAGTTTCGCTAATCATAACACTAGCATCCGCTGTATACATGTCTGAATTATTAGGCATAAAAACCACATCCACCCCTTGTTCTTCACATAGCTTGATATCATCATTCATGCTTACAGGATAGTTATCTAAATCATTAGAGTTATTAAATTGCTTAGGATTAATATATATACTCAATACCAAATACCTTTTTTCGTTTGGCAAAACCTTAGACTGCAAAGCCTCACATAGGCTTAAATGCCCTTCGTGCAAAGCACCCATAGTCGGAACCAAATCTACTGGAAATTCGCATTGGCTACGCCATTCAACTAATTCTTGAATTGTCTTAATTATTTTCATGTATTTTTTGAACCCAAAGTAAAAAAGCTGATTTAGTTGTCACAAATTCAGAGTCAACCCTCTTAATGAGAAATTGCTCAGAGTCGAGAGCATCAACCCAAGCTGTAACTGTAGCGCTTTCTACATCTCCTCCTTCATGACCAGGGTAACACATAATACTTAATACTCCCCCAACCTTTAATTTCATCAGCGCCATTTTCAGCGCCTGCATAGTTTCTTGAGTTTTAGTAATAATGGATTTATCTGCACCAGGTAAATAACCTAAATTAAACATCACTACAGCTAGTTGTCTTGATGGGACTATGCTAGCTAACTGAGCATGAGACGCAAGGTGGAGAGAATAACAATCATTAGCTACATCTGCTTGATTAAGCTTACCTTGTGTTGACTCCAGTGCTTGCTCTTGGACATCAAACCCCCATAAAAAGCCTTTTATAGTACTATCTTCGTCTCTTAAGCAATTAATGAGAAATAAGGTATCATAACCATTGCCGATTGTAGCATCTACAACCTCGTCATGTGGTTTTACTATTTCTGCTAGCCACTGCTGAGATTGCTTCAGGGGTGATAATCGTTTAGCTAGCGGCATTGGCTTGATTGGTTTTATCATCTATAAAGTCTTCATCCCAAATTAAGTGCTGCAACTGTAAATCTTTTGCCTTTTTTTGAGCTTCAGTAGCTCTTGGCCCTTGTACTTTAGCTAAACGTTTGGCAATTCTGTAAGCAGCTTCCCAATTTTCATTATTTTCTAATAATCGTATAATGTTAAAACTACAAAGCTCATACCAGTACCAGCTTTTCATACTTAATGATTTGCTACCTTCTAATAGAAACAGTTGAGTAAATACGGCATAATAACTATCTAAAGCTAAAGACTCTTTATCCGCTCTCTCATAAATAAGTCCTTTGAGGTAATGCAATTGGGCATAATATTCAAATGGCAAGCCCGGTGAATTTAATAATTCATCATAATTAGCTATTATCCCTTGTAAATGAGTCTGGTTACTTTTTTCTAAGCTAGAATCAAAATTATTATTTTCAAATAATGCAGTTAATAGTTTTAAAGCATCAACTTTGAATTCATAATCAACTTGATTTTCACTTAAAATTTGCTGTAACACCGTTCGTATAGATTCAAAATCCTCTTCATCTAAATAAATTTGAGCCAGAGCTAAACTTGCTTGCTCCCAGAGCAAATGGTCTTTGTCCATATGTATCTGAACAAAGAGCTTTTTAGCCAAAACTTGCTCTTGAACTGTGTAGATCTTGCGAGCTGACTGAGCAGCAAAAAAACGAGCCATTTGCTTAATATCTTTTTGAGGCGCATTATCTAGACATTGGTTAAATAACACCAACGCCTTGAGATAAAAACCACTTTGATAATAGTACTGAGCTAATTTAAACTCTAATAATGACTGCTGTTTTTTGTCTAAAGTATTGTTTTCTAAAAATGCTTTTAACTCCACTAGTAGTTGGTCGGTATAACCTGCTAATTCTAAGTAGCGAAACCTGAGCAAGTTATACTCCTTGTTCAGCTCTTCATTATTTTTAGCTAAAACTTGCAAGTCTTCAAGGTACTGACTAGCCAAGTCTAGGTTTAATTGATTCTGTTCTAAAGTATGATAAATAATCGCTAACAGTGCTTCATGCGAACGAGGTTGATTGGGGTATCTATTAAGGAATTTCACTAACAATTCTTTAGCTTCAAAAGCATTATTACTGGTTGCGTATAAAGCTTTTTCTAGTTCCCAACGCCATTGTTCGTCTTCTTGCTCAAAGTCCACAGTATCGTCAAACACTATCCCCACTTGCAACATCCTAGCTACAGCCGATTGATAGATAGCTTTTTGCTTTTCCTTGCCATCTAAAATCAAGCTTGCTTCTTTAAATAATTTTTCTGCGGCTTCATAGTTTTTTTGATTCCAATAAGTGGCTGCTTGCCCCAATAATCCTTGAGACTTTAGATCCATACTTAATGCAGATGAAGCTATAAAATAATAACTATCTTTCGCTTCATCAAAGAGCTCACGCTTAAGACACCATGTGGCCTCTAATAATAAAGTTTTCACATATAAGAAATGTGATGGATGATACCAACGTAAGAGACTCAACAACTGTCTAGCTTTATCAAAAGAAGCCACATCACCACTCCTTTCTAGCAATCTAGCTAAGAAAAATAAGGCTTGAGCCTGTCTCTCACTGTGATTAAACGTATGGTTTTGTGGGTAAGGATTGGCAATCACAGCAGCTGTTAAGTCTTGCTGAATATCCAAATTTAAGATCTCAGGTAGCTCTAACCATTGCCAAATTTTCACCTGCAAATCTTGATTAATTATACCAGCTTCAGGGAGCAAGTTAAACAACCTTTCAAACGTGTCTTCTAACTGACTTGATTCAGGGAACTGATCTAAGAGACTTACCAGATTTTCAATGGCGGGCTGTATTCTTGCTAAAGAAATCTGAGCATCTATCTGAGTGAGGTAGGCTTCAATTTTAACAGGAGCGGGCAGTGTTTTGCTGAGAATTGACTCTACTAAATCTGAAGCCTTCAAAGCCTGACCATCTAATAAAAATAATTGAGCTTGAATCAATTTAGCTTGATACAGTGGTAGTCCGTTTAATTGATTCAACTCTGTTTCAAACCAATTTTTCAATGTATCTACTTTACCTTCCTCGAGCCATAATTGAGCCTGCCATAGCTGAGCTTTTGAATACATAGGCTCTTGCTTGAGCTCTATCACTTTATTAAGCAATGGCTCTACTTGCTGAGTATCACCTATAGCGAGTAATAAGCTCACTTGGGACATCAATAGCGTAGGGATAAGTCGACTATCTAATTGGTCGCTCTTGCTTTGCGCTATAGCAAAACTAGCTAACGCTTTGGTAAACAAACCTTGGCGAGCATAAACCTGTCCTTGCCAATAAGCATACTCTGGTGTCGTTTTGTCTAACAATTCTAATATGCTTTTAGCTTTATCTAAATCGGGTAATCTCAAATAAAGCTCGATAAGCTCTTTAATATAAATCTGACGTTGCTGAGTTAAACCTTGAGATTGTGCATTTTGGTCTAACTTTTCAAAACCTTGAATCGCAATTTCGACTAAACCATCATCACGCGCCTGTAATGCTTTTTTATACAATGCTTGATTATCGATATTTGGTTGAGCATCTTGAGCCAGTAAGTTAGAAGTCCATACACTGGCTCCTAATAAACTCACATAGAAAATACTCTTTAAACTAACCATTAATAACACTGTATATGATAGAAAAATTAAAAAGGCAATCCTAAGCATACTCTTGACTATCGTAGCGCTCTTCTGCAAGATTCAACTCAATGAATCGTTTTTCACAACAATTTGCACAAGGCGCAGCACTAAACTCCATCAAACCGCACTCCAAAGCTGCTAAAATCAAGGCTCTCTTAGAGCCTCTATCAGAGCATGATTTTGAGACCCTAATACAGAAAAGTCAGCAAATCACCAAACAAAACTTTGGCGATACTATGCGCATTTTTGCTCCACTGTATATTTCTAATGAATGCATTAATAATTGCCAGTATTGTGGATTTTCTCGTGACAACCCTATTCTAAGAGTCACCCTATCTGTAGAAGAATGCGTGCAAGAAGCTAAATTCCTCTATAACAAAGGATTTCGTAACATCCTACTTGTTGCTGGGGAGCACCCCAAATTTGTCTCTCAAGGCTATTTACAGGACTGCATCAAGGCTATTAAATCATTCATCCCTTCTATCGGGGTTGAGGTCGGACCCATGGAGCAAGAACAGTATGTGGACGTGGTTAAAAGTGGCGCAGAAAGCTTGATTGTTTATCAAGAAACCTACCACCACGAAACCTACACTCAATTACACACCGCAGGCCCAAAAAAAGACTTTAACTGGAGACTCGACTGCCCAGAGCGTGCTTACGAAGCTGGATTTAGACGTATTGGTATTGGCGCTCTATTTGGTATGACCAACTGGAAACACGAGGCAATTAGCTTAGCTATGCATCTCGAGCACCTTTACAAACTAGGCTGGCAAGCGCAGTGGAGCATAGCCTTTCCTCGTATGCGCAAACACGCAGGCGATGAGAACTTTTCACCTAAAGCAGGGCACGAACTCTCCGACCTACACCTCAAGCAACTCATTGCCGCTTTTCGCTGCATATTTCCGCAAGTCAATATTGTGCTTAGCACCAGAGAAAGCGAAGAATTGCGTAATGAACTGTTTCATGTGGGTGTCACTCATCTATCGGCAGGATCGCAAACCGAACCTGGTGGTTACACAGGCGCTGGACAGAAGAACCTCCACCACACCGTCAAAGGCAGACAAATAGCCCTACCCAAAATATCCAAATGCGACAAAGCCACTGAACAATTTAGCATCGAGGACAAGCGCCCTGTCGAAGAAGTCGCAACATGGCTCAAAAATAATAACTACGAAGTCGTCTGGAAAGACTTCGACGCCTGCCTATTAGAAACTGTTTAAGTTTATACTTTCTAGCCACTTATCATGACTATCATCCTTAATGGACAAGCTCATCATCTCCAAGAACCTTATGACTTAAGTTCTCTACTTGAATCGTTAGGTCTTAACAAAAAGCCTATCATTATAGAGTACAACCTTGAGCCTCTTAGCAAAGAAAACTGGGCAACCACCCAACTCAAACAAGGCGACAAACTCGAAATTATCACCCTCGCCGCAGGTGGTTAATTTTATAATATTAGCGTTCACACCAATTAAGGCTTTGCTTTTTCATAGCGAGTATTTAGTTTAGTAGTATGAGCTTTAAAACTGATATAGAGATAGCCCGTGATGCTCATAAATTACCTATCTTAACTATAGGTGAAAAACTCAACATCCCTGCATCAGAGCTAATCCCTTACGGACACGATAAAGCTAAAGTCTCAGCGGATTTCATCCAAGCACAACAGGACAAACCTGATGGCAAACTAATCCTAGTGACCGCCATCAACCCCACTCCAGCTGGCGAAGGAAAAACTACCACTACTGTAGGTTTAGGAGATGGACTCAACCTCATCGGTAAGGAGACGGGCAAAACCGCCATGGTTTGTATCCGTGAAGCCTCTCTTGGTCCTTGTTTTGGTATGAAAGGTGGCGCCGCAGGTGGTGGCTACGCTCAAATTGTGCCTATGGAGGAGATGAACCTGCACTTCACCGGTGATTTCCATGCCATTACTTCTGCGCATAATTTGCTAGCTGCCATGATTGATAATCATATTTATTGGGGCAATGAGCTAAATATTGATTCAAGACGTGTCGTCTGGAAGCGTGTCATGGATATGAATGACCGCGCGCTCAGGCAGATTACAACCTCTCTAGGAGGCACAACCAATGGCTACCCAAGAGAAAGCAGTTTTGATATCACCGTCGCCTCAGAAGTCATGGCTATTCTATGCCTTGCTAATGACTTGCAAGATTTGGAAGAACGCTTAGGCAATATCATTGTCGCCTACCGTAGAGATTTAAGCCCTATTTATTGCAAAGATATCAAAGCTCAACAGGCGATGACCGTCTTACTCAAAGACGCAATGCAGCCTAACTTGGTGCAATCTTTAGAGCACACACCTGCCTTTGTTCATGGTGGTCCTTTTGCCAATATTGCCCATGGTTGCAATTCGGTGATTGCCACCAAAACAGCACTTAAACTAGCTGACTATGTCGTGACCGAGGCTGGGTTTGGTGCTGATTTAGGAGCTGAGAAATTCCTCAATATCAAGTGCCGCAAAGCTGGGCTAGTTCCTAGCGTGGTTGTGCTCGTGGCTACCGTTAGAGCCATGAAGATGAATGGAGGTTTAAGCAAAGAAGAGTTGGACACAGAAAACACGCAAGCTGTTCAAGACGGCTGTGCCAATTTAGCTAGACATATTCAAAACCTCAAGCAATTTGGCGTACCTGTGGTGGTGGCGATTAATCATTTCTATACGGATACGCAGGCAGAAATACAAACTATTCAGGATTATGTAGCTACGCAAGGTTGCGAAGCCATCTTGTCCAAGCATTGGGAACTTGGCGGGCAAGGCGCTAGAGAACTAGCACTAAAGGTCGCCGATCTCGCAGAGCAAGATAATCACGCTGACTTTAAGCTGCTCTATAAAAATGAGCTGCCGTTGCTGGATAAAATCAAAACTATAGCCAGTAAAATTTATCACGCCAAAGATGTTAGTATCGATGATAAACTCATCAAGCAACTAGCGACCTGGACTGAGCAAGGATACGGCGAGTTACCTGTGTGTATGGCTAAGACTCCTTATAGCTTTAGTGCTGACCCTGCTCTACGTGGAGCGCCTGACGGACACATTCTACCTATTCGTGAGCTCAGGCTATCTGCTGGGGCTGGATTTATTGTTGTTATCTGTGGTGATGTGATGACTATGCCTGGATTACCTAGAAAACCAGCGGCAGAATCCATCAAACTGAATGAACTCAATCAAATTGAAGGCTTGTTTTAATTGGCTTAGTTGACTAATTTTACCTGACAGGCAAAAAATCAAGAGTTATGGGGCAAACTACAGAAGACTTAAAATCAGTTCTTATTGAGGCTATTGAGGCTCAAAAAAAAGAAGCTATCCAGCAGCTACTACCTGAGTTGCATGCTTTTGATATTGCTGATATTTATGAGAACCTTAGTGACGAGCTCAAAGCTTACTTTATTGATTTTATCTCACTTGAGGACAAGGTAGACATCTTGCCTGAAATTAGTGCGGAATCTATTGAAACTATTTTTGAAGAATTAGATGACAAAACTCAACGCACCTTAGTTAGTGAACTCAAAGATGATGACAGGGTTGATGTCTTACAGCGTATCGAGCCTGAACTAAGTGTTAAACTCATCAGCTTACTCAAAAAAGATGAGCAAGATCTAACCGAAAGTCTTCTACGTTACGACGAATCATCCGCAGGTGGACGTATGACCACTAATGTGGGCAAGGTGCACATCAACATGTCAGTTAAAGAAGGTATTGATAACCTGCGTGATATTTATGAAACCACAGGAACTTTAGCACGCATTTTTGTCGTTGATGACGAAGATAAACTCTTAGGAAAGTTACGCTTAAGAGACCTTGCTTTTAATAATTGGGACACACCCATTAAAAGCATTGTGCAAGAGGCCAACCACAGCATTTTAGCTAACGAAGACCAAGAGGTCGCAGCTAAACTCATCAAAGACTACGACCTATTAGCTCTACCTGTGATTAATGAATTTAATCAAATCTTAGGGGTCATCACAGCTGATGATGCCATGGAAATTCTCGAACAAGAGTCTACAGAAGATATCGAAAAAATAGCCGGTATTACAGGTGAGGTCAGCTTTAACCCTTATATGCAGACTTCTATATTTTCGCATATTAAAAAACGTTTTCCTTGGCTCTTCATCCTAGCTATCACAGCTATTTTTTCAGGTATGATTATGATGCGCTTTGAATCTATACTCACCAATTTATTCCTACTAGCCCTCTATCTACCTATGGTGGTTTCCTCAGGTGGTAATTCAGGTGGGCAAGCCTCCACCGTGATTATTCGTGCCATGTCACTCGATGAAATCAGCCTACAAAACAGCTTTAAAGTCATTTGGGGTGAGCTACGTATTGGAGCTATTCTAGGCTGTGTTATTGGAGTATTTATTGCAGGTCTTTCTTATGTATTACTACCTCTATTTGATGTAACGATACCACCTAGCATTACTCTGAAAAATTTCTCAATTGCCATTTTTCTGGCTATTAGTATTCAAATTACCGCTTCTAACATCGCAGGCGCCTTACTACCATTACTAGCTCGTCAATTCAAAGTTGACCCAGCTGTTATAGCTGCCCCTATCATCACAACCCTTGTCGATGTAACAGGCTTGCTTATCTACTTTTGGGTTATTAAGAGCTTCATCTTCTAAGCTTTAGAGTGTAAATACGCAGCGCTGAAATAACAGCATCTACTTTGTTTTTTGAGAGCAAGGGCAGCACTTAATTGAGAATTGAGAATTGAGAATTGAGAATTGAGAATTGATAGTTGAAAGTTGAAAATTGACAATAATAGACTCATCCCCCCTGCTATTTAAACACAAAAAAGCCACACTCAATTTCTTGAGTGCAGCTTTAATATAGAGTTTATTTCAATGAGTGGGAGAACCTGCTAAATAAAGAAATCCCAATAAATAAAATAAATTATTTGAGATGATTGATGGTTATTATATTGAGATGGATACGAGGCACTTAAGCTAAGCTGTATTGACATACAGCTTGCTTAAGTAACGACGTAGACGCTCAATGGTATCATCAAGCACTCAAATAATTACATCATGCCCATCCCTGGTGGCATTCCACCTGCACCATGATCATGATGATGATCATCTGCTACGGGCTCAGGAATACTTGCAATTAAACATTCTGTTGTTAAAAGCAATCCTGAGATTGAGGCTGCGTGTTGTAGGGCCGAACGTGTGACTTTTGTTGGGTCTACGACACCTGCTTTTAAGAGGTCTTCATATTTCCCTGTAGCTACGTTGTAGCCTGTGTTACCTGACTCGAGTTTCACTTTTTCTACGATGAGTGAAGCTTCGATACCAGCATTGTACACGAGCTGACGCAATGGAGCTTCAACCGCACGACGAATAATCTCTGCACCTGTGGCTTCGTCACCTTCTAATGAGAGTGAGTCAACAGCACATTGAGCACGAAGGAGTGCTGTACCACCACCTGGCACGATACCTTCCTCAACGGCGGCACGTGTGGCGTGTAACGCGTCATCAACACGGTCTTTTTTCTCTTTCATTTCAGTTTCTGTGGCTGCACCTACATTGATAACAGCTACACCACCTGCAAGTTTAGCAAGACGCTCTTGAAGCTTTTCACGGTCATAGTCAGAAGCTGTGTCTTCGATTTGGCGACGGATTTGAGTCACGCGACCTGTGATAGCGTCACTGCTACCTAGACCTTCTACTACTGTGGTTGTGTCTTTAGTAATCACTACACGCTTAGCTTCACCAAGGTCTTCGAGCTCAAGACTCTCAAGCTTCATACCAAGATCATCTGTGATACACTTGCCACCTGTAAGTACAGCAATGTCTTCGAGGATGGCTTTTCTGCGGTCACCAAAACCTGGAGCTTTAACTGCAGCAATATTGAGTGTGCCACGGAGCTTATTCACCACGAGTGCTGCTAGAGCTTCACCTTCTACGTCCTCTGCAATCATGAGGAATGGGCGGCTAGTCTTAGCTACTTTTTCAAGTAATGGTAAGATATCCTTAAGGCTTGAGATTTTCTTCTCAAAAATTAAGATGTATGGATTATCTAAGTGAGCCTCCATAGTATCTGGATTAGTGGTGAAGTAAGGAGATAGGTAACCTTTGTCGAACTGCATACCTTCAACCACA
>DGJT01000027.1 GCA_002387565.1 Akkermansiaceae bacterium UBA4589
TTATATAATCCCTGGTTTAAATGCAAAGCAGAACTTTCACCTAGTAAGCAAGTAACTCATCAAGTTCCTCCTACCATTACTTTTTCAGGAGGGAAGGACCCAGGTATACCTGTTGAAGAAATGGAGCAATGGCATTATAGCTTAAAAAAGCAGGGTAATATATCTCAACTATATATAGCACATGAAGGTAAACATGGTTTCTGTAATGGCAGAAACCCCCGTAATTCTTTTTTTTATTGGTCGCTTGAATTGGCTGATTTATTTCTTATTGAACAAGGTATATTATCTGGGAAACCACAAGTACTCAGACCTAAAAAGGTTAAAGCTCTAACAGAGCAAGAATTTGCAACCTATAAATAAGTAGGTTTTTTAAACTTTAGATCATCGGTTTGAGGGTAACTTAGGGTAAAGTGTAGTCCTCTAGATTCTTTGCGTTGCATGGCGCTTTTGATGATTAGCTCACTAACTTGGATAAGGTTACGTAATTCTATGATATCTCTATCGATACGATTACCCCAGTAGAACTCTTTGACTTCATCCTTGAGATTGCTAATACGGCGTAGCGCACGCTCAAGCCTGTTATCGGTACGGACAATAGACACGTAATCAGCCATCAAACGACGAATTTCATCCCAATTATGATAGATGATGACTTTTTCATCTGCTTGGGTTCGATTCCCATGTTTCCAAGGTTGAATTTGTTCAAACACACTATCTTCTATAAAATTAGGCTCTTTTTTAGTCATGGATTCGATCGCTAGTTGAGCCATGGCGACACCCTCAAGAAGTGAATTAGAGGCGAGACGGTTAGCACCATGTAAACCTGTGCAAGCGCATTCACCCAGAGCATAGAGGTTTTCAAGTGAAGTTTGACCATCGACACTAGCTGTAATACCTCCACATTGGTAGTGAGCAGCAGGCACTACAGGAATGAGTTCCTTGGTAGCATCAATACCATACTTGAGTAACGTTTTATAAATAAAAGGAAAACGCTCACTAATAGGCTGTGTCATAGATTGCGCATCAAGATACACACAGGCCGCTCCTGTACGCTTGATCTCTTTGTCTATGGCTTGAGCTACAATATCACGTGGAGCTAAGGCACCTAATGGGTGTTCAGCTTGGACAAAATCTTGACCTTGGCTATTAATAATTTTAGCTCCTTCGCCACGCAGTGCTTCAGAAATAAGAAGCGAGCGTTCAGGAGCCGCTGTCGCAGCTGGGTTGTAAAAGCAGGTAGGGTGAAATTGGATGAATTCCATATTGCTAATACTAGCACCTGCTCTTGATGCCATGGCTAGTCCGTCACCTGTCGCTGAATCTGGGTTTGTCGTGTAGAGGTAAGCTTTGCCGCAGCCCCCTGTAGCTAAGATAACATGCTGCGAGCTAAATATGTGCACTTCTCCAGTCGCTTCTTCGAGCACATAAGCTCCAAGAATTTTTGGTTTTAAACTAGGGTTGATTTTGTCAGCTCGGACTAAGTCAATAGCACAATGATTAGCATAGAAAGTAATATTAGGGTGGGCTTGGGCAGCTTGCAATAAAGCATCAATAATGATTTTTCCTGTGCTGTCTTTGGCATGCAGGATACGGCGTTTTTGATGGCCGCCTTCTTGGCCTAAGTCATATTTACCTTCTGAATTTTTATCGAATTGCACACCCCATTTAATAAGGTTTTCAATACAAACAGCACCTTGCTCAATAAGTTGCTTGGCATTAGCTTCGTCACAGAGACCTGCTCCTGCATTAATGGTGTCTTGCAAGTGTAGTTTAGTGCTGTCGTTGTCGCTACGTAGTTCAGGCGCTAGGACACTAGACACGCCACCTTGAGCCCAAGCACTATTAGATTCGGAAGAAATGCCTTTATTGAGGATGTGCACAGATCCATGTTCTGCTGCTTGCAAGGCAAAGCTTAACCCTGCAATACCAGAACCCATAACTAAAAAATCACTTTTGTAGTGAGGCATATATAATTAAGGAGTTGTTGTAAGGTTAGCTGGCTTTTGATTAGCTACATTTACTTGGCTTGCTGCTTTAGCTTGAGCTAAAGGGCTGACTATTCTAACCATAGAGCCAACAGCTAATTTGTCATAGACAAAAGGGACATGTTCTTGACGCCCACGAATACAGGCATGTGAAGCTGGATAACGTGGGTAGGGAACATTGCCGATGTGGTGTCCGATGCCTTTCCATGTAAGGCGCATCCAATAATACATGGAAGCACCTACAAATTTAGTTTCAGGGGTGATGAGATTTTTATCTCTAGGCATCTCTAAATCAGTCTTGATAATATTACCATTGAGATCTTGTAAGTTGCCAAATTGGTTAGAGCGTTTAAATACAATTTTTTTTAACACTTGGTATTTTCCTGGGGGAGTCGGGAACTCAGCGGTGCCCGAAGAAATAGGGTAATCAAGTAAGAGGATGTTTTTGTGGAACAAATAACCACGCTGAATATCAAGATCAATGACTAGATAATTGAGGTTATTAGGTAAATTGAAATAATCAGGGTTCATCCAACCTTGATGTGTAGATGGGTAAACAGTCTGACTAGTGAATGCTTGGTGTGTGCCGCTGTAAAAAGGAGGCTTCCAACCTTCACCCTGTTGCTTATCTTTGCTTGGGTTATTGAGTGTAGCACAAGAAATAAGCCCTAAAATACAAAATCCAAGAATAAAGGACTGGAGTAGTTTATGCATGATGCTATTTATATATAAAAAATTAGGCGCTTAAACAAGCGCCTAATTGAATTGAAATCATTAAGATTAAATTATTAAGATTTATAACGTAAACGCTTCTTATGGCGGTTAGCCTTGAGACGCTTTTTACGCTTATGCTTATTAATTTTTGTCTTACGATGTTTTTTTAAACTGCCCATCATCATATGAAAATTAAAGTTAAAGTTAAGTAAGGAGCGGGAATATATGCAAAAAAATTAATTTAAGCAACTATTTTATTAAGTGGGTATTCAATAATGTCCTCAGCACCTAAGCTTTTAAGCTCAGGAATGATATCACGAACGATTTTTTCAGAAATAATAACCTCGATAGCAACCCAGGCTTCGTCTGTTAAAGCAGAGATAGTAGGGCGCTCTACAGGGAGTTTCTCTAATACAGCGTCAAGGTTGGCTTTAGGAATATTCATTTTTAAGCCTACCTCATCTTTAGCTCTGAGCGCTCCATAAAGAAGGAGAAAAAGTTTGTCAATTTTAGCTTTTTTCCATTCATCTTGGTAAGATTCTGGGTTGGCGTAGAAGTGAGGGTATGAACTAAGTAAAGTATCTACGATACGTAGATTATTAGCTCTAATAGATGAACCTGTTTCAGTAACATCCACGATAGCATCTACTAAATCAGGCACTTTGACCTCGGTAGCTCCCCATGAAAATTCAATTTTAGCTTCGACACCATGCTCAGCTAAATAACGCTCGGTCATACCTATGGCTTCTGTAGCAATGCGTTTGCCTTGAAGGTCTTTGACTGTTTGAATAGGTGAGTCTTGAGGCACAACGAGTACCCATTTAGTAGGGCGCGCCGTTACTTTCGAATAAGCAAGCTCACCAATATCCGCAAGGTCGACACCATTTTCATACGCCCAATCGAGGCCTGTGATGCCGCAGTCAATAAAACCTTGGCCTAAATAACGCCCGATTTCTTGAGCGCGAATAAGATATATATCTAATTCAGAGTCATCTGAAGTAGGGCGATAATTGCGACTAGAGACATGCACGTTGTAACCTGCTTTTTTAAGAAGCTCTAATGTAGGTTCCTGAAGGCTGCCTTTAGGAAGTGCAATTTTAAGTTTATTAGACATGAATGATAGACTGAATTTGACCGCACTCTAGGAAACTTGACTAGCAAAGTCAATGTCAGAATGAGCGAGGTTTAACTGCCTTTTATTGTCTTGCTATTTATAGGGGGCTTGGATAAGTTTTGCTTGATGAGTATAAGTAAACCATTTTTTGTTTTAGGTCCATGCGCTTTAGAGAAAGAAGAGCTTGGTTGGGAAGTTGCTAATGCAGTCAAAGCCATGTCAGATGAGCTAGATTTTGAGCTTATTTTTAAAGCTTCCTATGACAAAGCAAACCGTACTTCAGTTGACTCATTTAGAGGATTAGGAGTAAAAGAAGGTACGCAAATTTTAGGCAAAATAGGTAAAGAGTTAGGGGTTAAAGTAACTACTGATGTGCATACCGCTAAGGAGGCTGAAATAGCATCTGAAAACGTAGATGTACTCCAGATACCCGCATTTCTTTGCCGTCAAACAGATTTGCTAGAAGCGGCTTGTAAAACAGGCCGTATCGTTAATGTGAAAAAAGGTCAGTTTTTAGCTCCTTGGGATGTGCAAAATATCGTAGAAAAATTACAAGCTTTTGGTTGTGAGCAGAGCTATATTACTGAGCGTGGTACTACATTTGGTTATAATAACTTAGTGGCTGATATGCGTTCACTCTACTGGATGCGCAAAGAGGGGATTAAAGTGATTTTTGATGCGACTCACTCTGTGCAACGCCCTGGAGGACTTGGAGGAACTACTGGTGGTGATGGTGAATTAGCTCCCGTGTTGGCTAGTTGTGCTGTGGCAGCAGGTGTCGAAGGTGTGTTTATGGAGACGCATCCAAACCCTCTAAAAGCACTTTCAGATGGGCCTAATCAAATCCCGTTAGCAGATATGCCAGCAGTACTTAAAAAATTATTAGCGATTGCTCAAGTAGCACATAGTTAATAACATACATTTTATGCGTCAATTAACACTTACTATTGCCTGTCTTTTTTGTGCTTTTGTTCAGGCTAAAGCACAGAAGTCAGACGGTGTGAGTTTAGAATCGTTCTTTAATGCGAGCACTTTATTGAAAGGGGTGACTTACTTGTCTAAAAACGAGAAACAACAAGATGAAGTCAAAGTAAAGTTTAAGATAATTCAGCCTTATAAACCACAATGGTTAAAAGGAGAGCAGGTTGAAATAGAGTTTCTTAATAATCTTAGATACTCAAACCTCAAGCAGGTTAAAATGCCTCAGGCTTACATGCAACAAGAGCAAGATTGGTTGTTTAGTAACCAAGGTTGTTGGTTTTTTGGCCAACAATTTGAATCTTTTGCACAGGGCGCTGTGATGAACCTAAAGTTAGAGAGAGGTGTCTTCTTGGGAAAAACAAAATCTTATTATTATAGCCAAAGCCGTAAGAGCGAAACGGAACACCAAAAAGAGACTCACCAATCTGGTAGCTTGCCTACTAAAAAATCTAGTAAAGCTAGTGTTTATAGCACGCCACTAGCTAACTTACCTCCAACCGATGCAACACCTTCTGAAAAGGTTAAAGTAAGAAGAGAGTTTCTCCCCAGTCGTTATGACGAATTTTTATTAGAAGGACAAAATTTAAATAAGGACTTTAATGCGCAAAAAGAGAAGAATTTGCAGGTGTTTTCAAAACAAGATTTTGACCAAATTACTGCAGTTTCGGATACTAATGAACCTAATAAAATAGAAGAAAAAGAAGTCATGATTATTGAAAATGAAAATGGAATTTTCTTCGATCAAAAATCTGGATATGTTATTTATTATGGGCCTGTTGAATTAAAACACCCTGAGTATCACTTAAAATGCACGGGAGATTTACAAGTAAAAATGACACAACAAAAAGCTCAAAAAACTCAGACTAATGAGAAGAATGCTAAGCAAGATGACTCTGGTTTAGAGTATGTTCAAGCCCAAGGTGATGCGATACTAATTGCCTCTATTGAGCAAGACGGAGAAAAGAAAAAAGTCATCGCCAAAGGAGACTTAATTGAGATTTTTGTTGAAGATGAAGTCATTAAGGTGAAAGGAGGTTACCCCAGTTTGATTCAGGGCAGCACTAAGTTACAAGCAGGCGAGGAAAGTCTTTCTTATCAAATAGACAAAGCTGGCTCGCTCATCACTTCAAAAGGGCGTTGGAAAACAGAGATATTAGACTTAAACCAATTCAGTGATCAATAAAGTTCATAATGAGACTGTTAACTGTTCAAAATTTACAAAAAACTTATGGTGGTAGAGTCGTGGTAGGCTCAGTATCTCTTGAGGTCAAAGAGCGCGAAATTGTAGGCTTGCTAGGGCCTAACGGAGCAGGTAAAACAACTTCGTTTTATATGATTGCAGGTTTAGTCACACCTGAGCAAGGTTCGGTCCATCTTATGGGTGAAGATGTAACAAAATTGCCTATTCACAAACGTGCTAAATTAGGCTTAGGTTATTTACCACAAGAGCAATCAATTCTAAGAGGTCTGAGTGTGCGAGATAATTTAAAAGCTATTTTAGAAGCGCATGGTGAGCTTTCTAAGCATGATCAGAAATTGCGTTGCCAATCACTACTAGAGAGATTTAAATTGGACCATTTGGCTAAATCTAAATCTATTGCGTTATCTGGTGGCGAAAAGAGGCGTTTGTGTATTGCTCGTTGTTTATGCACTAATCCTAAATTACTCATGTTAGATGAGCCATTTAGTGGTGTTGATCCTATTGCAGTAGGTGAGATTAACGAACTAGTTAAAGAACTTCGAGATGAAGACGGTTTATCAATCCTTATCACAGATCATAATGCGAGAGAAACTTTGAAACTCGTTGATAGAGCCTATTTACTCTTTAATGGTGAAGTAATGCTGGACGGGACGGCACAAGAAATGGCTGAAAACGACATAGCTAAGCAGTACTATTTTGGTCAGGATTTTAATTTATAAACCTGAAGATAACGCTACAAAAAATCAGACTTGTTTAAAAAAATCACACTTATTTAAACAGCTTTAAAGCTTGTTTTAATAAGGTTCTAATAGTATTGTTAATCAGTTTTTTATTAGCCTTTTCGCTGAGTTAAACGCTATAAAAAAGCTAATTGATTCAAACATATAGACTATGAGCACACTAGTAGAACAAGATTATTTAAGTCCAGAAATTATTGCTAATCCTGAAAACCGTGAGTTTCCACCTTTTGATTTAGTAAAATTATTAAGTGTCATCTTTGATCCTATTCAAGGATGTCGTGTATGCTTGCTTACTGACTTTGATGAGCCACAGGAGCTAATTAAAAATTTTAACTTCCTCAACCAATCTGGTTTTGAAGTGCAAAAAAAAGGTTATGAAGTTTTCTACCAAGGTCTCAAGAATGGGGGTCTTGAGGCTATGGAGCTTACTGGAGGTGAAATGTATGCTTATAAAACAACTCACGGCTCTAATTTAGACTTAGCTGATGAAGTTTGGGATACTAATGGTAACCAATTGTCTTTAGATAATGACATCTATGCCAAATATGACCTAATCCTATGTTTATCAACTTACTCAGCTACAGCGCCACTTACCGCTAAATGCAAGGAGTATGGGTTTAGAGGAGCCACATTACATGGGCTTAATGATATTATTCTCAATTCAGGATTAGCTGTAGATTATGATCTTGTATCTAGGGACGCGGAGAATCTGCGCCTTGCTATGACTAAAGCAGATTCTATTGAAATTGATTTTGGCCTCGAAGATGGACGTGTGCTCACAGCTACTTTAGAGTTAGGTCAACAAGAAGCGCAAAAATCACATGGACTTTGCCAAGGTACGGCTCCTGATGTAGCTAACTTGCCAGGTGGCGAAGTCTATTTTGTGCCTACAGATGCTAATGGGCAATTTCCACTTAAATATGAAGATGGCACGTTAGGTGAGTTAGAAGTCGTCAATAGATGTATTATTAAGTCGACATTGATTGAAGGTAATCAAGCTACTATTGATGAGCATAATGAGCGCCTTGCCGATGACCCTATGACCGGTACACTTGGTGAGCTAGGTTTTGGAACACAGGTACTCCCTGTATCTGGAGCAGATATTCAAGATGAGAAAGTGCTAGGCACTTGCCACTTAGCCACAGGTCGTGATGATCATCTTGGTGGAGATATCCTCCCTGATATGTTCAAAAAGCATGAAAACTCAACTCATGATGACATTCTTTTTGCCCCACATAAAACACCTAACTTCAATATTTCTCAAGTGCGCATGAATCGTGATGGACAGCAGGAGATTCTGATTGAAAATTTTGTAGCTAGCGAGTATTTAATGACCGCATTAAGAGGTTAATATGGCAAAAAAAGCATACGAAGAACCATTTGAATTACCAGTTAAGGGCACTAAGTTGCTCTTGCATTCTTGTTGTGCACCTTGCTCAGGAGGTATTATGGAAAAATTGCATAACGAAGGGATTGAGTATGATGTGTTTTTCTATAACCCTAATATTCATCCTCTCAATGAGTATGAAATCCGAAAACAAGAAAACATCCGCTATTGTGATGAGTTAGGTATTAAATTTATCGATGCTGATTATGATAAGGATAATTGGTTTGCCAGAGTCAAAGGCATGGAATGGGAGCCAGAACGAGGTGCGCGCTGTACAGCCTGTTTTGATATGCGTTTTGAGAGGACAGCTCTTTATGCGCAAGAAAATGGTTATAAAGTAATCAGTAGCACGCTAGGCATTTCTCGTTGGAAAAATATGGAGCAAATTAATGGTAGTGGAGTCACCGCCGCTGCTAAATATGAGGGTGTGACTTACTGGACTTACAATTGGCGTAAGCAAGGAGGCTCAAGCCGTATGTATGAACTCGCCAAAGAACAAGAGTTTTACAAGCAAGAATATTGTGGGTGCATCTATTCATTACGAGATACGAATCGCTGGAGAGTCAAACGAGGAGATAGTAAAATAGATTTAGGCAAGGAATACTACGGCTTCAAAAATACAGAATAGGCAACTACTGCAAATAAAGCCCTTAATAATCTGACTTTATTTATGGTTTTTAGTTATGT
>DGJT01000056.1 GCA_002387565.1 Akkermansiaceae bacterium UBA4589
AATTCATTTAAATAACTTGGACTCCAGCTTACGTTTAAATAAATATGTTGAATATGAAACACACGTTGACTTACACAATTATAAAAATAAATGTGGTAGTGTTTTTATTAGATCAATTTATTCCTGTCGCTTCAGCTCTGATTCGTCAGCTAGGTATGTTTAATGTAGAGAGCTTGGTAGGAGGTCAAGTTTGGAGGTTGTTGACCTTTCAATTTATACATGGTTCATCACAAAACTTCTCAGGAGCGTTGCTACACCTAGCCTTTAATATGATAGGGCTTTATTATTTTGGACCTACTATCGAAAGGTACTGGGGGCGTGTGCGCTTTTTAGCTTTTTATCTCATCTGCGGTGTCGCTGGAGTTGCAGGGTATATGCTATTAGGTAAGCTCTTTGGCTTTTATAGTTTTACGGGTACTTTAGTGGGAGCTTCGGCAGGGCTTTTTGGCGTTTTCGTCGCCACGGTGATGGTCAACCCGCATCAGTTGGTTTCATTAATATTTTTACCCACAAAAGCATTTCCTATTAAATATGTAGCTTGGGCTGCTATTGGCTATAGTATTAGTAATATTATAGCTTATAGATTAGGTTTTTCTGGTTTTTTAGGGATAGGTGGTAATACAGGAGGTGAGGCGGCTCATCTTGGTGGGGCTTTGATGGGTTATCTATTTATGCGTTACCCAACCTTGCTTAACTGGGTGCCTTTTGCGGTGCCTGTTACTCCTCAAATCAATGGGAGACAGAGCGACCAAGGTTTTTATAGTAGTGAGCGTTTTAGAGGTAAATCCATCTACGAGGCCAAGCTCAAACCTAAGGCTGATATCCCCGAGCCTAGTGTGGATCAACAAGAACTCAACCGGATTCTAGATAAAGTCCATCAACAAGGTATTCATCATCTTACAGCAGAAGAACAGCTTTTTCTTAAACGTTATTATGAAGAGAAAAGATAAGTAATTTATGTGTATATTTAACTTTGGGATATTGTGCTGTATTTTTGCTAAATGGTGCTAGCCAAATAAATATTTTCAAGCTAGTTTTAGCTAAGCATGAAAAATAATAGAAAACTACGCATGGGTATGATTGGTGGAGGCGAAGGTGCTTTCATTGGTGCTGTTCACCGTATGGCAGCTAATTTAGACGGTCAAATAGAGCTTGTATGTGGCGCTTTTAGTAGTAATGCCGAGAAGTCGATTAGATCAGGTAAAGGCTTATTTATCCCTGAAGATAGATGTTACCCTGATTTTAAGACTATGTTTGAGCAAGAAGCTCAATTGCCAGAAGGCGAACGCATGGATTTTGTCTCTATTGTAACGCCTAATTTTATGCATTATGAGCCAGCTAAGTTAGCGCTCGAAGCAGGCTTCCCTGTGATTATAGATAAACCTTTAACTTTTAGTTTGGAGGAAGCTAAAGAGCTGCAAGCCCTTGTTGAAAAAACTCAATTGCCATTTGCTCTAACTCATGTCTATACAGGTTACCCTATGATTAAGCAGGCTCGTTATATGGTCGAGCAAGGCCTCATAGGTAAAGTAACTAAAATTAATGTAGAATACCCACAAGGTTGGTTGACCCAAAAACTCGAAGATAGCGACCAAAAGCAAGCAGCTTGGAGAACAGATCCAGCGCGTAGCGGGAAGAGCGGTTGCTATGGAGATATAGGAACTCATGCAGCCAATATGGCAGAATATGTCAGTGGTTTAGATGTCACTAAAGTACTAGCTCAACTTAATACTGTCGTTGAGGGGAGACAATTAGATGATGATGCTAACATCTTACTTGAATTTGAAGGTGGTGTGCCTGGGCTATTGAGCGCTTCGCAAATATCAGCAGGAGAGGAAAACACGATTAAAGTTAGGATCTACGGCGAAAAAGGCGGTCTAGAATGGTCTCAAGCTGATGTGAACACTCTCAAGGTGAAATGGCATGGTGCCCCAGATCAAATATACCGTACTGGAGCTGAAAATGCGTATTTGTCAGAAACGGCTTTAGCTAACACACGCACCCCAGCTGGTCACCCAGAAGGCTATTTAGAGGCTTTTGCTAATATTTATCGTAATTTTGCTGTTTCATTACGTAGCTATTTTGCAGGAGAAGCTATAGATTTATCAATTTTAGATTACCCAACTATCGAAGAAGGCGTCTACGGCATGGCTCTTATTGAAGCTGTGGTAGCTTCTAGCGAGCAAGGAAACCAGTGGGTTGAAGTTGCTCCATTTATTAAATAATTATTGAACTTATATTTATTATGAAAACACTAAAAGGACCTGGTATTTTTCTTGCGCAATTCGCTGACGATGTGGCTCCCTACAATAGCTTAGATGCTATTTGTGATTGGGTGGCTAGCTTAGGTTATAAGGCGGTACAAATTCCTACTTGGGATAAACGCCTCTTTGATTTAGAAAAAGCAGCCAGTAGCGAGAGTTATTGTCAGGAGATTAAGGCCCTAGTCGAAAGCAAAGGATTAGTGATCTCTGAATTATCGACACATATTCAAGGTCAGTTAGTCGCTGTACATCCAGCGTATGACACGATGTTTAACGATTTTGCTCCTGCAGAATGCAAGGACGACCCAATAGCCAAGAGCGTTTGGGCTACCGAGCAAGTTAAAATGGCGGCAACAGCCAGTAAATACCTAGGTTTAGATGTTTTAGCCTCATTTTCTGGTGCTTTACTTTTCCATACGGTGTACCCATGGCCTCAACGTCCAGGAGGTTTAGTCGAGGCAGGTTTTGCCGAATTGGCTAAGCGTTGGCTACCTATTCTTGATCATTGTAAAGCAGAAGGCGTGGCTGTTTGTTACGAGTTACATCCAGGTGAAGATTTGCACGATGGACTTACATTTGAACGTTTCTTAGAAGCCACAGGTAATCATCCAAGTGCTAAAATTCTCTATGATCCAAGTCATTTTGTCTTACAACAATTAGATTACCTGCAATTTATCGATATTTATCATGAACATATTAAAATGTTTCATGTTAAGGATGCCGAGTTTAATGCCACAGGCAAAGCAGGTGTCTATGGCGGCTACGCAGACTGGATTGATAGACCTGGACGTTTTCGTTCATTAGGAGACGGGCAAGTGGATTTCAAAGCCATCTTTAGCAAATTAAGTCAGTACAATTATGATGGATGGGCCGTCCTAGAATGGGAGTGTTGTATCAAATCGCCAGTACAAGGCGCCACAGAAGGAGCACCATTTATTGCTGAACATATTATTGAAGTCACAGAAAAGACCTTTGATGACTTTGCAGGAGGTAGTGCTGATGCCGCAACGCTCAATAATATTTTAGGAATTTAAAAAGAAAAACTTAGAAATAATACATAATACATAAGGCGGACTTAGGTGACTAAGTCTGCCTTATTTATTTAGCCTAATAGAATCCGTCTAATTCCACTCTTAAAACGTAGGTTGAAATCTTGAAATAAAGGCATTTTTTCAAAGTCGTTATTTCTAAAGAGTTTTAAGCTTTCCTTTCTTTGCTTAATCATTATAATTGCAATTACATGCACCCAGAACTACAAGCTCTACTCGACACAAACCGTCTTAAACCTGAATTAGCAGAGAGGTTAAATCAATTAGCCCCTGATAATTTTTGCTTACACAAGACCTTAGGTGCTGGTAAAATCACTTCATGGAGCTTAGCTACAGGTAAAATCACCTTAGACTTTTTAGATAAGCCTAATCAAGAAATGGGGCTTAAACTAGCCATCGAAAAAACTGAGCCATTAGATGCAGGAGACTTTCAAGCTAAGAAGTTAGTTAACTTTAAAAAATACCAAAAACTAGCGATTAGTAACCCAGCAGCATTAGTAGTAGAAATTTTAGAAAGCTCAGGTGGCAAGCTAATTCTTAGTGAATTAGACTCTTATATCGAGGGCTCTATTGTTCCAGCAGCAGATTACAAAAAATGGTGGAATAAAGCCAAATTAGCGCTCAAAAAAGACCGTCTTGCAGATGTGCCATCGCGTCGTAATGAGTGGATTAAAATTAAAGATGCTAATTTAGCTGTAGATGCGAGCATCATTACAGATTTAGAAGACTCCACTAGTTTGGTTGATAGAATTAAGCACCTCAAAGAGGCTGTAAAAAATATTGAAGTTTTCCAAGGAGAATCACGTGAACAACTTTTAGAGCAATTAGCTGAGGGTAATGAGCTGATATCAAGTAACCTTAAATCAAATGCACTGCTAGTCATGAACTTGGCTACATTACGTGATATTATTGTAGCTCAGTTAGAGTGCAGCACTGAGGAGTTTGAAAAACTACAATTTCCAGAAATAAGCCAACTCCTTAAGAATTTTTATGGAGTTAAGCTCATTGATTCATTCAACCAGTTTGATGCCTTACAATTGGCAGTTACTTTCGAATCAGCAGAAGAGGCATTTAAAGATGAGTATAAAGCCAAATTATTAGCTCTATTACCACAACTCAATCATCGTGCTACTGATGAGATGATGCAGTGGTTACTAGCCAAAGGTTTTGAAGAAGATATTGAGCATTACTGCGAAGTAGAGCTATCTAAGCGTAGCTTGAGTGTCGAAATGCTACTATGGATTTGTAAAAAACGCACCAAAGAAGCAGAGCATTTATTTGATGGTCGTTTAGCTATGGCAATTTTAGATCTCATTGAGAGAGATATCACCAGTGATGGTCCTACGAAGAGCGGTAGACTTAAGACCTTCTTACTCGAAGAAAGAGGGGTGATTAGCGAGTTTATCAAGCACATGAATGAGCAAGAAATCGTTTATTTTGCTAAAGCATTAATGAACTGTTCAGGGTTTAGTGACCTGGAACAAAAATCACTCATGGCTCGTGTGATTAACAATTACCCAGCAGCCCAAGAATTACTCTCTAATAATATAGTCAAAGAAGAAGTGCTCTTTAGTTCACAAGAAAGTATCGACAGAAAACAAGCTGAATTAGAAGACCTTATTAAAAACCGCATCCCTAAGAATGTAGATGAGATATCCCTCGCTCGTTCTTATGGTGACTTAAGAGAGAACTTTGAGTACAAAGCTGCTAAGCAAATGCAACGTATGCTGATGAATCGTAGCGATGAATTGGATAGAGACCTCAACCGTGTGCAAGTCACAGACTTTAAAGATGTCGATACCAGCCAAGTCAATATCGGAACAACCGTAGAGCTAGAGTCATTAGCTGATGGCAAAAAAGTCACTTACAAAGTCCTCGGTGCTTGGGATAGTAACCCAGAGAAACATGAGCTCTCTTATTTGTCAAAAATTGGTGCTAGCTTCATGAATAAAAAAGTAGGGGATATCGTAGTTGCTCCTGCTGACTTGGAAAAAGAAACCGTAGAAGACTTTAAAATAGTAGCCATCTCAGGCGTATAAAATAACCCCTCATTTTTGAAATTTTTAAATTAACAACATTATGTATATAGAAACTGAAATTAATCAGATAATTGGTCGTGAAATCATAGATTCACGTGGTAACCCTACTGTAGAGGTAGATGTTATTCTTGCGAACGGCATCCTCGGTAGAGCCGCTGTTCCTAGTGGCGCTAGCACAGGAGAGCACGAAGCTCTTGAGCTAAGAGACGGTGACAAATCACGTTACCTTGGTAAAGGTGTGCAAAAAGCTGTAGACAATATTAACGATATTATTGCTCCAGCATTGCTTGGTTTAGACCCTATCAATCAAACGCTTATTGATGACATCATGCTTAAGCTTGACGGTACTAAAACTAAGAGTAAATTAGGTGCTAACTCAATCTTAGGTGTCTCTATGGCAGTAGCCAAAGCAGCAGCTGAGGTGAGCGGATTACCTCTCTATCAATACCTTGGTGGTCCTAACGCCAAAGTACTCCCAGTACCAATGATGAACATCATCAACGGTGGTTCTCACTCAGACGCACCGATTGCGTTTCAAGAATTCATGATTCGCCCAGTGGGTGCTCCAACATTCAAAGAAGCGATTCGTATGGGTGCTGAAATTTTTCACAGCCTCAAAGCTGTACTCCATGACCGTGGTCTCAGCACAGCTGTAGGTGACGAAGGTGGGTTTGCTCCTACTTTTGAAGGCACAGAAGATGCGCTTGATACCGTATCTCTTGCCGTGGAAAAAGCTGGTTACAAGCTTGGTACAGACATTACATTTGCTCTTGATTGTGCTGCTTCTGAGTTCTTCGTAGACGGAGTTTATGACTACACCAAGTTCGAAGGTGAAAATGGTGTAAAGCGTAGTTCAGCAGAACAAGCAGAATTCCTCGCAGAACTTAGCGAGAAATACCCAATTGACTCAATCGAAGACGGTTGTGATGAAAATGACTGGGACGGTTGGAAGCTCCTCACTGACAAAATCGGTGATAGAGTGCAACTCGTGGGTGACGATTTATTCGTAACTAATGTTGATTTTCTTCAAAAAGGTATCGATTTAGGTGTCGCTAACTCAATTCTCATCAAAGTAAACCAAATTGGTACCCTCACCGAGACATTTGACGCGATCGAACTTGGTAAGCTCAATGGTTACAACTCTGTTATTTCTCACCGTTCAGGTGAAACAGAAGACTCAACGATTGCTGATTTAGCTGTAGCTACTAATGCTGGTCAAATTAAAACAGGTTCAATGAGCCGTTCAGACCGTATTGCTAAATACAACCAATTACTTCGTATCGAAGAAGCTTTAGGCGATAGAGCCATCTACGCCGGCAACTTAGCTAAATAATGAGGACAGAACTTAAGCCTTGGAGGCTTAAGTTTGATACTCATTCATCTATTGAGTCCATTCAAGCCCTAGGTTACTCTAGGGTGATGAGTGAACTACTAGCTCATAGAAACCTCTGTACGCAGGAGGAGATAAGTCGCTTTTTACAGCCCAAACTTAAGTCCCTTTCAGATCCATTCATGCTACCTGCTATGCAGGCAGCTGTAGATCGTATATTAGCCGCTGCTCAAGCAGGGGAAAAAGTCGCTATTTTTGGTGACTACGATGTCGATGGTGTCACTTCGGTAAGCTTTCTAGTAAGATTGCTAGAAGCCTACGGTATTGATGTCTGCTGGGGCATACCTCGCAGGCAGGGAGAAACCTATGGACTCAATCAAGAGACTTTAGATAGGGCTTTTTACAGCAAGGGTGAGCAATTTAGCCTCATGATTGCTGTAGACTGTGCCACTAATGCCTACGATGAAATAGAGAGCCTCTACCAAAACGGAGTAGAGACCATCGTTATCGATCACCACGAAGTCTTGGAGACACAACATTCACAAGGCTTAGTCGCCTTAGTCAACCCCAAGGTCGAAGAAGGCAACGAATTCACCTACCTATGTACGGTAGGGTTGATTTTCAAATTAGGTCACGCCTTACTCAAGCAATCACCCTTAGACAGCATAGATCTCAAAGATTACTTGGACTTAGTTGCCATGGGAACTATTGCGGACATGAGCCCGCTTATAGGTGACAACCGTATTCTTGCTGTGCAAGGATTTGAGCAACTCAAAAAAACCAAGCATTTAGGCCTGCGTTCACTCATGAAACTATCCATGATTGAGAACCTGCAATTTGAAGATATCGGCTTTAAACTCTCACCTAAAATCAACTCAGCAGGACGACTCTACACGGCTGATACAGCTGTTGAAATGGTGCTAAGCAAGGAGAATACCGATGCTTTTAGTAAAGCAGAGCTTCTGCATAACTACAACGAAGAGCGCAAAATCTGCGAAGCAGGCATCGTCGAGCAAGCTCGTCAAATGTACGAGTCCAGCCCAGAGATGAAACAGCAGACCGTGATTGTACTAGGCTCTCCTGATTGGAATTCGGGTGTGATAGGTATCGTAGCCTCTCGTCTCTCCATGCAGTACCAAAAACCCTGCTTTATCATCGCCTTTGAGGAAGACGGTATTGGCAAGGGTAGTGGACGCTCTGTAGGTGATGTCTCACTCATTGACTCCATCGCCGCTTGCCAAGACTCACTTATTGATGGCGGAGGACACAAAATGGCAGCAGGCATACGCCTCAAAGTCGACGATTTAGCTAAATTCAGACAGCAGTTCCACGACTATGTTTACACGCAACAGCAATCAACAGCTTTGCTACTGCAATCTAAAATTGACGTGGAGGTTCAACTTAGTGAACTAACCTTAGACTTTCTTGATGAATACGAGCAACTCAACCCATTTGGTGTAGGCAACCCCAAGCCTCAGTTCTTGGCTCGCAAGCTCTACAACGCCTCACCAGAGCGCTGGCTCAAAGACGGGCAACACCTCAAGCTCAGCCTCACCCAAGACAACTTCCAAGGCAAAATAGACGCCATCTACTTCAACGCAGGTCGCGAACACATCACCTCAGGCCCCTGGGATATAGCGTTTAATGTGAGTAGAAATACCTTTAGGAATAGGAATTATCTTCAGCTAGTCGTCCAAAAAATGTGGGCATCTGAATAAGCTATTTTGCATAAATTCTGCACTTCTCAGACTGTCGCGGTGCTCGAGTAGCTGTAATCTACACTGCGCACCACGGTTCTTCATCAGCGCAGAATTTAAAGCAAACTAGCATATTCATATAAGTACTTAGCTTTAATAATTTTGTTCAACTATTCGTTAAGGTAAATCAGAGCTAACAATAAAAACTCTCCTCCTAATCTAGGAGGAGTACCTCGCTTATGATTAAGCGAGGGGAGGTGGTCTAAAAAGTACTCCTGCGCCGCCTTTTTTCATCTAAAATCACCATATTCCCTCAGTGAAAATCCTACACTGCGCGCCACGGTTCCTCATCAGCGCAGAATTTAAAGCAAACTAGCATATTCATATAAGTACTTAGCTTTAATAATTTTGTTCAACTATCCGTTAAGGTAAATCAGAGCTAACAATAAAAACTCTCCTCCTAATCTAGGAGGAGTACCTCGCTTATGATTAAGCGAGGGGAGGTGGTCTAAAAAGTATTCCTGACCGCCTTTCTTCAACTACTTTATATCAGTTATTTAGAATGGCTTGCGAAAAAGCTATACGTGAGACATATTAGTAAGGAAAGATTGAGCTTCAATAAGCATCATGAAAGAGTTGTTATCTATTATTTTACTAATTATTTATTTTATTCATTTTGGGTTTGCCTGGTTTTATTATCAGTCGAAGGTCAAAAGAGCAGATATAGCTAATTGTAATCATAAAAAACAATTTAAAATTCTTGAGGACTATTTAAAAAATAATCAAGTAAGTACTTTTGAGAAATATATCTTAAAATTTACGCCTATATTATTTATAGGTACATTCATTTTATTTACTTTGGGTTCAAGTATCATATGGGCTTATAACTTTTTTATAAAAGGAATTGATTAATAAAAGGAGTTACTCCTGTTATTCTTAATCTGACTCGCTTATCAAAGCTTAGGTAGGGGCTGAGGTTGCTTTTAGTAGCTTTGCTCACTTTAAACTTTTAACTATTCGTTTTTCACTCTAGCTTATCTGAGTGAGTTTTGAGTTCAATGAGCCTTTGATGTGGAGTACGCCCATTGCGGTGTTGCGTCCTTATTGTAAGGCTGAGGAATTGAGGGCTTTGCGCAAGGCGGGGGTAGAGGAATTAGGGCAGTTGCTCAATTGTCTACCTAAGCGTTATGAGGACAGGAGGCAAGATGCTAAGAAGCCTTTGATATTGCAGGCCTCGCTGACTCCTCAGACCTTATATGTCTCTATTGAAGGTTTACAGAGCAAGGGGTTTGGGCGCACGCGTTGGTTGGAGGCGACGTTGCTAGTTAAGAGTTATGGAGATCAGCAGGCGCCGTGGCAAGTGATTAAGGCTCGCTGGTTCCAAGCGCCGTATCTCTATAAAATGTTGGCTGTAGGGCAGCAGCTCATGGTATTTGGCAAGATTAAGGAACAGAAAAATGAGCTGCTTATTGATCATCCTGAATTTGAAATTTTGCGCACAGAGGGAGAGGCTGCCTCATGGAACCTCAATCGTATTGTGGGTATTTACCCTAGTATATCAGGATTTGCAGTGCAGAAATTGCGCCGTGTTTTAGGCGAATTACTCAGAGCTGAGTTATGGGATTTGAGCTCGGTGCCTCAGTTACCTATACCTAATCTTGAGCTGTCTCGCTTCGAGATTTTGCAGGTGTTACATTTTCCAGAGTCAATTAAACAGGCTTATAATGCTAAACGTGAGCTCGCCAAGGAGGAGTTTTATAATTTGCAATTAGCGGTGCTAAAACGCAAGCAACAGCGTAGCTCATCGCTAGGTTACAGACAGGGAGAAAAAACTGAATTGCTCACTAAATTTTACCATAATTTGCCCTTTGATTTAACCGATTGTCAAAAGAAGGCGATTAAGGAAGTAGCTGCAGATATGCGCTCAGAGCACCCGATGAATAGGCTCTTACAAGGAGATGTAGGCTCGGGTAAAACTATGGTGGCAGCTTGCTCTATTTTGTTAGCCTTGGATTCCGGTAATCAAGCGGCGTTCATGGCGCCGACACAGATTCTAGCAGAGCAGCATTATTACAACCTCAAGTCATGGTTTGAGCCGCTAGGGATTAAGCTAGGCTTAATGACGAGCGAAACCTCCAAGCGTGAAGTCGAGGATGATGTGCAAGTCTGGATTGGTACCCATGCCTTGCTGTTTAAGAGTGAGATTTTTGAGCGTCTACGTTTGGTGATTATTGATGAACAGCATAAATTTGGCGTGGAGCAGACCGAGAAACTCGCTCAGAAGGGGCATTACCCTGATGTGCTGGTGATGACAGCCACGCCGATTCCACGTACAATCACTCTGACTTTTTACGGGGATTTAGATGTTTCTATCATTAGACAATTACCTAAGGGTAGGGGCAAGATTGTCACCAAGGTGAGGCACAAGCCTAAGGTCAGAGAGATGACTCAGTTTCTCAAAGATCAAATCGAGGAAGGTCGTCAAATTTATTTGGTCTACCCACGAGTCGAAGAGAATGAGGATTCTAAAGCCAATATGAAAGGGGCTAGTGCCATCGAGCAGCACGAGGTCTGGCAAAAGCGTCTCTCTAAACACCAAGTAGGACTCCTGCACGGGAGACTCAAACCTCAAGAAAAACAGCAAGTTATGCAAGGTTTCAAGGATGGGGAGACCCAAGTCTTAGTTTCAACCACCGTAATTGAGGTCGGCATGGACGTGCCTAATGCATCGGTAATGATTATCTTTGGCGCTGAGAACTTTGGTCTAGCACAACTGCACCAATTACGTGGGCGTGTCGGACGAGGGCAGTACAAGAGTTATTGTGTGTTAGTGATGCACAAGCAAAGTCCAGAGGCTCTAGAAAAATTACAAATCTTAGAAAACAGCGGTGACGGTTTTGTTATTGCTGAGCAGGATTTAAAAATGCGAGGCCCAGGTGCCGTTATGGGTACAGCTCAGTCAGGCTTCTCTAATGTCAGATTCGCTAGCTATTTCTATGACCTAGACCTACTTGAAGAAGTTAGAGTGATGGCTGAGGAAAAGCTAAATCCAAGCTAATACTACTAAAGCTCGAGAGTTAAGCCGAGCGATAGGATGTTGTCGCCACCTGTAACGGCACGTTTATCTCCTGAACTGTCTGTATAGTCACCATAGAGGCCAAAAGCTCCTGAGCGGTGATGCAGAGACAAGGTGAGCCATGTTTTATCTAGCTTTGAACTACCGCTAGGTAAATGAAGTGCTCTGAGCAAGTCTTGGCTGTGCAAGTTTAGAGCAAAATCTAAGTAATTGAGGAGGTGCTTGCTGGGTTTGAACTCACGGCGGTTTTGCTCACTCCAAGTGATATGGTCTGAATAAGAGATGCCTTGACCAACTGAAAACTTAGTGCGTAGCTTGTCATTCCAAGGGAATTGTTTCCATTCAAATTGTAGATAGAGGTTAGAAGTATAGGTATGACTCTTTTGACCTGGACCACCTTGTTGCGCGAGTAGTCCTAAGTTGAGGTACACATCGAGAGGTTTATCCCATAAATTTTCTTTGATTAAATAGCCTAAATCAGCACCGTAGGTATGCGATCCTTCGACATCGCTAATATCATTGAGGGTGAATATCTCTCCTAGGCTATTCACGGTGCCTCGACCACCTACTACACGTAACTTCCACTGAGGGCTAGAAGTATTAATAGAGGCATTATTATCCTCATTCAAATAAGGGTTGAAAGCTAATGAATCAGCTGAGCTCAGCTCTCCAGCTTGGGTTCTGGAGAAAAGAAAAGTAACAATGATAAAAGTAAGTAAACGCATATTGAGGCACTCCTCATAGGTTAAAGTTATTTATTAAGCAAGATTTGTTTGATTGTGAGCTAGTGGTTTGTTAATTTAAATTTATGCTAACAGCGCTGCTCATTTTACTTATTATTTGTGTTATTTTACTGAGTTTAATTTTCGTTAAACTTTTTACACAAAAAGGACAAAAAGAAGAGCAACAATTACAGCAAGAGTTAGCTCAAGTGGTGACAGAGCAAGTCACTCAGAGTCTGACTACTGTGGTGAAAGACGAAATGCAAAAAGCCTTCAGTATCAACCGTGCTGAAATCTCAGGCGCACTTAAAGATAATAGAGATGAATTAGCCAAAGGCCTCAAAGATAATAGGCATGAACTCTCAGATTCCATTGCTAAATTTAAAGAGGACTTATCCAAGACACAGCAAAACTTACTCAAATCTACAGAACAACAGTTAGATAAAATGCGTGAGACCGTAGATGAGAAGCTCCATAAAACCCTCGAACATCGTTTAGGAGAGTCATTTAAGCTCGTTAGTGAGCGCTTAGAGTCGGTACAAAAAGGTTTAGGTGAGATGCAGACTCTAGCTAATGGAGTGGGTGATTTGAAAAAAGTCCTCACCAATGTTAAAACTCGTGGCGTGATGGGAGAGATACAGCTAGGTAATATCCTCGAGCAAATTATGGCGCCTGAGCAATACGCTGCTAATGTGAAAACCAAAAAAGGTTCTAATGATCATGTAGAATTTGCTATCAAATTACCCGGTAAGGAAGAGGGTGCAGATGCTGAGGTCTATCTGCCTATTGATGCTAAATTTCCCCAAGAAAACTATGTGCGCTTGCAAACCGCTTACGAAGAGGGTGATTTAGTCGGTATAGATAGTGCTAATAAAGAGTTAGTTAAGTCTATCAAGGTCTTTGCTAAGTCAATTAAAGACAAGTACATCGACCCTCCTCATACCACAGATTTTGGGATTATGTTTTTACCTGTGGAAGGGTTGTTTGCTGAGGTGGTACGCCAACCTGAATTAGTGGCATTCTTGCAGCGTGAGCACAAAATTATTGTGACAGGGCCTACGACCCTGGCGGCTATGCTCAATAGTTTGCAAATAGGCTTTAAGACCCTAGCTATTCAAAAACGCAGTAGTGAAGTGTGGCAGGTATTAGGTAATGTCAAAACTGAGTTTAGCAAGTTCGGCTCTGTGTTGGATAAAGCGCAGAAGAAAATAGGTGAGGCCAACAAAGAGCTAGATACGCTAGTCGGAACCCGTACCCGCATGATGCTCAGCAAGCTCAATAAAATCGACAGTATAGAAGTGGTGGATAACTTAGGCCTAGAATCCCCAGAAGACACCCTCAAGCTTGATTAGCTTGAAACGTAAATTATAGGTAAAGTTGTTAAAAAATAGTCTGCTTCATCATTCTCAACTTTCAATTTTCAACTATTCATTCTCTGCTATCTTAGATTGACTTTTAGCGCTTAAACGCTCTAAGCTCTGCTCACATAAACTATGAGTGATTCAGTAGAGAAAAAAGCAGATTTTATCCGAGAAATAATTAAGGGAGATTTAGCTAGTGGCAAGCATGATACTGTATTGACTAGGTTTCCTCCTGAGCCTAATGGCTACTTGCATTTAGGGCATGCTAAGTCTATGTGTCTTAATTTTGGTTTGGCTCAAGAATACGCTCATGTAGGAGCTCAGTGTCGTTTGCGTTTTGATGACACCAACCCAGCTAAAGAAGGGGTTGAATTTGTCAATAGTATTTTAGAAGATGTACGCTGGTTGGGTTATTCATTAGAAGACGAACCGTTATTTGCCTCTGATTATTTTGAGTATTTTTATGACTGTGCTATCGAGCTGATTCAAAAAGGGTTAGCCTACGTAGACGAGGAAGATATTGAAACGATGCGTGCCAAGCGTGGCAGTGTGACCCAAGATAGTGAGCCTTCTATCTACCGTGAGAGAACTATAGAGGAAAACCTAGCTGCCTTTGCCAAAATGCGTGCAGGAGATTTTGCCCAAGGAGAAGCGGTATTAAGAGCTAAAATCAGTCTGACTTCATCTAATATGAATATGCGTGACCCTGTGCTCTACAGAGTACTGCATGAGAAACATCACCATACGACCGAAGACTGGTGTATCTATCCTACTTATGATTATGCGCATTGCTTAGAGGACGCCAAGGAGGGTATCACTCACTCGTTGTGTACCTTAGAGTTCGAAAATCATCGTCCTATTTATAATTGGGTGGTGGAGAATTGCACGACACCTAGCAAGCCAAGGCAGATTGAATTCTCTCGTTTGAACCTCACTTACACCGTATTGAGTAAGCGTAAATTAGCAGCTTTAGTCGATTCAGGAGTGGTGAGTGGTTGGGATGACCCTAGAATGCCGACTCTAGCTGGGGTACGTCGTCGCGGTTACCCTGCGCAAGCGATTAAAAACTTTTGTCAGTCAGTAGGAGTGACTAAATTTAATGGCATGACAGACGTCACGCTGCTCGAAAATGAAGTGCGTTCACAACTTAATACCCAATGCCTGCGCAAGATGGCAGTGCTTGACCCACTAAAAGTGGTACTCACTAATTTAGAAAGTGAGGAGCTAGTTAGTGTCGTAAACCATCCTGAAAACCCAGAATTAGGTAGCCGTGACATAGCTCTCACCCCTGAGATTTATATTGAGCGTGATGACTTCATGATTGATGCCCCTAAGAAGTACTTTAGGCTCAAACCCGAAGGTGCAGTTCGCCTTAGAGGTGGTTATATCATTGTTTGTAAGGATTATGCTCTAGACGCTCAGGGAAAGGTCGAAACTGTCTATGCGGAAATTATTCCAGGGACTATCGGTAATAGCCCACCAGAAGGAATTAAATGCAAAGCAGCCATCCACTGGGTGAGTGCAACTTACGCCTTGGATGCGACTGTGAATATCTATGATAGACTCTTTAATGTGGAGAATCCAGATGCCGATCAAGCTGAGCTGATTGATTTAATCAATCCAGACTCATTACAAGTGCTGACCAATGCTAAACTAGAGCCTAGTTTAACAGGTATAAAGCTAGGCGATAAGTTTCAATTTGAGCGCTTAGGTTATTTTGGGTTGGATACTCAGAGTTCTGCTAGCGAGCTTATTTTAAACCGTATTGCATCCCTTAGAGATTCTTGGGCTAAGCGCAAATAATTAATTTACTTTTGTTAGTTTTTGTCGGGAAGTATAAAGTGCTTGTGACAAAAGTATCACAAGATTAGTCGTATTTTAGGTTGCCAAGATTTGATAATTCTTTTAGTTTATCAGCATGTCTTACCTACAAGTAGCTAAACAAGCAGCTAAAGAAGCAGGTGATTTTCTCAAAGAAAATTTTCACCAAGAAAAACAAGTCAACGAAACTAGTCAATTTGATATCAAAATCGAGCTAGACGTTATCACACAGAAGAAAATCGAGGATATCATCCTTGCAAGTTACCCTGAGCACGCCATTTTAGGCGAAGAAGGCTGTGCAGGTTTAGAAGGTAGTGACTTTGAGTGGATTGTAGATCCTATTGATGGGACAGTGAATTATTACTATGGGATTCCTCATTTTTGCGTGTCTATTGCGTTACGTGAGAAAGGTGAGCTTGTTTTAGGAGTTATTTACGACCCAATGGTTGATGAATTATGGTACGCAGAGAAAGGCGGGCCAGCTTACCTCAATGATAGAGTTATCACCGTGAGTAATCGTACGCAAATGGCAGAAGCAGTTTTATTTGTCGGTCATGGCAAAACAGGATCTAGTTTAGAAACAGGTGTGGAACGTTTTGGTAGAATCTCTAAACAAGTACGCAAGATGCGTATCACTGGTTCAGCTGCTTTGGCTTGTGTGTATGTGGCTTCTGGTCGCTTTGATGCCTATGTTGAGAGCCGTATTTCGATTTGGGATATTGCAGCAGGTTTTGTTATTTTAGAGGCAGCGCTTGGCTCAGTAGAATTAGGTGATATTCCTGAGGGAGATGAAAACTCATTCTCTATTGTGGCTTGGAATGGTAAAATTCCTATTAAAGAGCATATTTAATTAATTCTTTAAATGATTAGAATAGGTCAGGGTTACGACGTACACCAACTGGTGGCTGACCGAGATTTAATCCTAGGAGGGGTTAAACTAGATTATCATCTAGGTTTAGATGGTCACTCTGATGCTGACGTCATTGCTCATGCTGCAGCTGATGCAGTATTAGGGGCTATGGGCATGAGTGATATAGGCGTGTATTTTCCGCCTAGTGATCCACAGTTTAAGGGTTTAGACTCTATGCTCATCCTGCAGAAATGCCGAGAATTACTCGTGGAGCACGGTTATAAGCTCAACAACATAGATATAACACTCATAGCTCAAGCGCCTAAAATTGCGCCTTATACAGAGCAGATGAAGGTCAATATAAGTCAGGCGTTAGGTGTAGAACCAAGCCAAGTAGGACTCAAAGCCACCACCAATGAAACCATGGGCTTTGTTGGCAGAAAAGAAGGCATGGCAGCTATGGCTGTCGCCTTGATTGAGAATCATTAAGTGACGCAGGAGCTAATAACAAAAAAGTCTAATTTTAATGAAGAACTAATTAAACTCAAGGGTGATTGAGTCAAGGATAGGTTTAGACTTGTTTTCTGTCGTGTCAATAAGTTTGATTTCAAAC
>DGJT01000006.1 GCA_002387565.1 Akkermansiaceae bacterium UBA4589
AACAAAAATGATAGTTTAGTTCAGTTTGCCTCATGGGTGACTAGTGATGAAAACCACCGTTTTGCAGCCAATATAGCCAATCGCACCTGGAAGCGCATGATGGGTACAGCTCTTTATTCAAATAATGATTTTTATGAGCCTTCAGAGAATCTTCCTTATGGTGAGCTTATGGACACTCTGACTCAATCAGTGAAAGATCTTAATTATGATACTCAAGCTTTAGAGTATGCTCTAGCTATGACGAGAAGCTTCCAGTTTGTCAGCTACAAGGACTACGCCTTTGATGGCAGTTTTGAAATGCTCCAAGGACGTCAACTTAGACGTATGAGTGCCGAGCAACTCTGGGACTCTTTTGCCTTACTTACCAATAATAAAAATCTATTTATTCCTCAAGAACCTTTAGAAATTCCACCAGTAGAAGACATTGTAATTGGTGGTAAGTATGTGAATGTAGAAAGTTTAGAAGATGCTATACTCTCAGTAAATAGTGCCAAAAATAAAGAAGAGGCTATAGAGACATTAACTCACCTTAAAAAAGTCATGTCTTCTGGTCAAAGGGCAAATTTACCAGGTATGACTAATGATAAAAACCAATTGAATTTTTCTTATGACTTACCCTCACCTGCTTCGGATTCACACCCTATAAACTTATTTGGTCAATCTGATAGAATTGAGGTGAATAATTATAATAAAGCAGCTAATATGTCTCAAGCTTTAGAGGTTCTTAATGGCTCTATCCCTAAATATATTTCTTACAATCCTAATGCCTCCATCAATCAAGCAATTAGCAAGGCATCTACAGTTAATGAAAAAATTAATAAAATTTATCTAAGCGCCTACTCAAGACTCCCTAAAGAATGGGAGACAAAAGAGTGCTTAGCTATCGTTAATCAATTAGGTGAAGCAGAGGCTCTGCCTATCATCCTAACCTCTATACTTGCTAGTAGCGAATTTAGTTTTATCCAATAAATATTATGAGAACAGACCCCTTAAAATCACATACTGAAAATACACGCAGAGACTTTCTTAAAGGTTTAGCGAAAACTTGTCTTGGCGTAGAAATAGGTCGAAGTACTTTATTAGGATCAAGCTTAACTACGCTTAACCAGTTCAGTCACGCCGAAGCTAGTGCAACAGCTCCTAGAGATAATCCAGCAAAAAGTATTATTTATCTATACATGAATGGTGGTATGAGCCAGCATGATACATTTGCACCTAAAGCAGGAGCTAAACCATTTTACGATAGTATCAACACTAAAGCAGATGACATTGTTGTATCTAGCTTACTTGAAAAAACAAGTAAACATATGCACAAGGCATCAATCATTCACTCAATGACCTCTACTGATGGTGGTCACCCTGCGGCTAATTATCATATGCCACGTTCATACTCAAAGCGTTCTGACATTGTCCATCCACCAGTAGGGTCTTGGATTTCTAAGCTTAAAGGCAAAAACAATCCAGACCTGCCAGCTTTTGTTAATATCTTAGGTAGTAGTGGCCAGTGTGATGCTGGTTGGCTTGGCGGTAATTATACTGGTGCTCTTATTAAAAATCCTAATGATGGCTTAGCTAATATCAATAAGTACTATAAAGTTAGTGATGAAGCTTTTGCTAGTCAGCTAGATTTACTTAATAAGGCTAATTCTGAATTTTTCAAAAAATTCCCTCAGCAACAAGTGTCTAGCATGCAAGATGTTTATGGCGAAGCTACCAAAACTATGCTAAGTAAAGATTTAGTAGCTTTTGATATCAATCAAGAGTCCTCTCAGGTAAGAGAAAGATATGGTAATAGTAAGTTTGGTCAAGGTTGCTTGCTTGCAGCTAGACTAGCTGAAGCTGGAGTGACTTTCAGTCAAGTAAGTTTTAATGGTTGGGATATGCATTATGGTATTGAATCATCACTAGCTAATAAAGTGCCTGAATTAGATCAGGTCCTATCAGCTTTACTTGAAGATTTAGAGCGCCGTGGAATTTTGGATAGCACGCTCGTTGTTGTCGCTTCAGAATTTGGTAGAGACTGGCGTCATTCAGATGTCAATGTAGGACGTGGTCATCAGCCCGCATCTTGGAGTCATATCTTCTTTGGGGGAGGTGTTAAACAAGGGTTTACCTATGGAGCAACCGATAAAAACAATAATAAAATCACCGAAAATCCTGTCACATACGGTGATTTTAATGCCACTCTTGCTTATGGTTTAGGTGTTAATCCTAATACCATTCTTTATTCTCCTTCTGGAAGACCTTTCCAAGTAGGTGGCAAAAAAGGCAAAGCTGTAGCAGATATTTTTGCTTAAGAAGCAACTTTATATCTCATTTAAAAGACCTAGCGCTATAACAGTGCTAGGTCTTTTTTTGTTTAGTTGATAATTATGCTAGAGTTTTGACTTTCGCTACAGCTAATGTTAGATTTTTAGACATTTCAGATAGCCCCTTGAAAACAGCATATATTAAGGGGCGATATAGAGAAATTAACACATGAAAAATATACATAACAATATTATTGATCTTGATGTAGTGATTTTAGGCGGTGGATTTGCTGGAATTTACTGCGCTAAAGCTCTGAAAAGGTCTGTAAAAAAAGGTTTCAAAATTGGTATTGTCTCGCAAGAAAATTATATGGTTTTCCAGCCTATGCTTGCGGAAGTAGCTGGTGCATCCATTAGCCCACGTCATGTCATCAGCCCCATTCGACTCTTATGCAAGGGTATTAATGTATACAAAGGAGTTATTAATCATATTAATTTGGCAACTAAAGAAGTTGAAATTACATCGGGAGCGTTTTCATCTAATACGATAATTAGATATAAGCATATTGTGTTAGCCCTAGGTGCAGAGGTTGACTTAACTCAAATACCAGGCATGACTGAACATGCTCTACTCATTCAAAATGTAGGTGATGCACTGCACCTACGTTCTACTATTATTTCTAGAGTTGAGGAAGCTAATGTCACTAATGATTTAGAAGCAAAAAGAAAGTTGTTGCATTTTGTCGTTGTGGGTGGTGGCTATTCCGGTGTTGAGACAGCTGGAGAAATGCTAGACCTCCTTAAAGAAATTACGCAATATTATCAAAATATAAGCTCTGATGATATTAACGTGACCTTAGTTCATAGTCGTGACCGAATTCTGCCCACACTTAGTGAAAAGCTTGCTAACTATGCACAAGATAAACTCGTCAAAAAAGGTTTAAACCTTGTTTTAAATACACGTCTTCAGACCATTACTGCATCTAAAGTGTTTCTTGGCGATAATAGCTGTTTAGACACCAACACTGTGATTAGTACTATTGGCAATTCGCCTAATAAGCATATTCTCAAACTTGCTGACGACCATCAACTCACTAATGAAAGAGGAAGACTCAATACCAATTCTAATTTACAAGTTATTGGCTATGATGATGTATGGGCTATCGGCGATAATGCTAATACCCCTCTCAAAGGTGGAGGGTTTTGTCCGCAGACAGCTCAATTTGCCTCACGACAAGGAACCGCCTGCGGTAAAAATATAGCGAAACTTTTGGAAAATCCTCAAAAAAACAAAAGCAAGCTCTCTGACTTTACCTTTACTGGTTTGGGTGAATTAGCCTCGATTGGTCACCAATGTGCGGTAGCTAAAATTGGATCCTTGCAAATTAGTGGCTTACTTGCCTGGTTTATGTGGCGCAGTATATACCTCATGAAACTACCTGGTCTAGAGAGAAAATTAAGGGTTATGATTGATTGGACCTTAGACTTATTCTTTCCAAAGGATTTAAACTTACTCAACCCAAGATACACTAAGCTCTATAAAGAAAGTAATTTAAATGTAGGTGATCGTTTGTTTAATGCTGGAGATCCTTCATTTTCCTTTTATGTAGTTAAAAAAGGATCTATAGTCCTCAAAGATAAAGAAACAGGAGAGATTGTGCGCATCATCAAAGAAGGCGATTACTTTGGAGAAAGAGCACTGGTACATAAAACTGGCTACCTCTACAACGCAGAAGCGCTTGAACCCACTCACTTAGTATCAGCTGATGGAGCTATGATTATGCCTGTGCTCTTAGCTAGTAGACGCTTTAGAAGAGTTATCTCCAAAACAGCATCAGGCGTAACTGCAGAAGCTGAGCTCTTATCCCTCAAGAGACAAATTGACCCTAATTGTTGGAATCAACCTATTTCTAAGTATATGAAACCTAATGTCTGCTCGATTGATATTGATTCTACTTTTGATGATGCGATGCAATTATTCAAGCAGCAGGCTCACTCATTATACCCAATTGTTAAAGGTCCAGATAAAGTACTGACTGGATTTTTAAGTAGGGGCGATTTTTTTGATCATTGTCGTTTACCTGATTTTGATATGAAAACAGCTAAATTAAACCAGCTTTACCCAGTTAATATGCCGACGCTAACTATGACAGATACTATTGAAGATGCAGCGGAAGCCATGATTAGAAAAGCACGCTACAAATGTTTTATCCTTAACGATTTAGGCGGAGTTATAGGCGTTTTATCGATGATGGATTTATATCAAATAAAATCTGAGGTGGCTAAAGTATAATTTATATCTTTAGCTTTACTAACAGCATATTTTAGCTTTACCTAGGTTTCTACTATTTTACACCTTTTATACTTATGCTGACTTTCAAAAATATCACTAAATCTATTAGTAATCGTGTTTTATTTGATAATATTAGTTACACTGTCAATTGGGGTGAGCGCATAGCTTTAGTTGGAGCCAATGGAGCAGGTAAGTCTACTCTGTTTAAAATTATTCAAGGAACGCAAGAAGCCGATCAAGGCGAAGTCAGTATTGATGAATACGCTATTGTTGGCTTTCTTGACCAAGAAGCTGGCAATCCTGGCGAAACAAGTATCCTAGATATTGCCTGTGGTATTGACGAAGAAATGACCAAAGCTCTTTATGACATTAAGAATAATGACGAAACTAGCGAAATTTATGGCGCTGCTTTTGACACGTTTAACGAAAAAAACGGTTTTCAACTCCAAGCCAAAGCCAAAAAAATTCTCGATGGGCTAGGATTTAAGCAAACTGATTTTGATCAGCCAGCTTCTGAGTATTCAGGTGGTTGGATTATGCGTGCCCACCTAGCGCAACTGCTTGTGCTAGAACCTGATTTATTAATCTTAGATGAGCCTACTAACCATTTAGATTTAATGGCTATTATTTGGCTACAACGCTACTTAACTCATCAATTCCCTGGCGGTTTATTTGTCATTTCTCATGATAGAGACTTTATGGATGAAGTCGTAGATAGCGTCATTGAAATCGATGATGCGAAGCTCAATCATTTTCCTGGCAATTATTCATTCTACTTAAAAGAGCGTGAAGTGCGTTACGAACAAAGTCTCGAACGTTACCGCAAAAAACAAAAAGAAATCGATCATATCCAAGAGTTCATTGACCGTTTTCGCTCTACCACCTCTAAAGCCTCTCAAGTGCAGAGCCGTATTAAGCAAGTGGAAAAAATGAAAGCGGAAATGGAGAAACCGCGCAACCCATCTCGTTTATTTAAATTTAGCTTTCCTGAGCCGCAACGTAGCCATCAAAAAGTCATAGGCATTGAAAAAGGTTGCAAAGCTTACGGAGAAAAAATTATCTATAAGAACCTAGATATTCTTGTAGAAAGAGGTGAAAAAATTGTCTTAGTAGGACCTAACGGCGCTGGTAAATCTACCTTAATTAAAATTTTAGCCGGCGAAGAAAATCTTGATAGCGGCGAACTCATTACTAATTATGCGACAGAAATGGGTTATTATTCTCAACATCGTAGCGCCTCACTCGATCCAGATAATTCAGTACTCGAAGAAGTCATGAAGAATAATGGCGAACTTAGAGAGGACGAAGCACGCAGTATTTTAGGGTCCTTCCTTTTCAGGCGTACTGATGTACATAAGAAAACGGCCGTGCTCAGTGGTGGTGAAAAAAGTCGCCTTAACCTAGTTAAATTTTTGGTGAACCCTCCTAACTTACTCCTTATGGATGAGCCGACCACTCACCTAGACCTCATGAGTATCGAAGCGCTCACTCAAGCTCTACAGAAATATACTGGTACACTCGTATTTATTTCTCATGATATTCATTTCATTAAAAACCTAGCTGAAAAAACTTGGCATATTTCTAATGGTGAAATCACTCAATATGCAGGTGGTTATGATTATTATATCGAAAAATCGGGCCTGCTTTCTGATGATAAATTTTCTGTCACTAGTTGATTAGAGCTGTTGGTTTATTTAATAATTCTTAATAAATTGACATCTGTGAGCTTTTTCTATAACTTACTGGCGTCTCGTTATAGCTAATTGCTGTTCTCTTGATGTACGCATTACATCAAATTTCGCAACTAATTACGAAATGTATCATTATTTAACCTAAATTTGTAAAATACAGTTAAATTACCAAAAGCATTAGTTATCTAGACATCACGTATCGTTCAATCCCTGTTTTCCCCTTATAGTTCTTTTTATCCCTTTCTTAATTATTGAAGAAATTTATAACTGTTTTTATGCAACAACTCCAAGAATTATTCTAATACAAAACACGGATTGAGTTCACCTTTACTCATTAAAGTATAATGTCTCAATCAAACTCAAATAATCAGCGTAACAATCGCAATCGCAGTAACAACAATCGTAATAACAACTCTAACCGTAACAGAAACGGCAAAGGTAATTACAACCGCAACAGAAGACCTAAGCAAAAACCTCTCACTTGGTGGCAGAAAATTCTTAAAGCTGTAGGTTTACTTCCTTCTAAGAAGAAACAAACAAGAAAGCCTGCTAACAAATCAGGCAAGCCTCAAGCAAGAAAACCACGCCCACAAAGAGATGACGCTAATGTTAAATATAGCGAAACTCGTCTTTATATTGGCAACCTCTCCTATGATGTTAATGACTATGATTTAGAAGAGCTATTCAAAGGCGTAGGTAATCTAAAAAGTGCTCAAGTCGCTTACAATCGCCACACACAAAAATCACGTGGTTATGGTTTTGTAGAATTCCTTGACCCTGCTGACTCTAGCAAAGCTATCTCAGTCTTACATGAGCAATACTTCATGGGAAGAAAGCTCCTCGTATCAGCTGCTCGTGAAAAAGATGAAAAAACTAAACAAGAAGCTAGTTAAGCCTCTTAAAAATCTAAATTAAAAAAAATGCCAGTGGATTTTCCACTGGCATTTTTTGTGGATTAGTGATTAATTAAAGGTATGCAAGAGGGCCCAAATATCATCACATTCTTCGGTTCTGATGAAGGGCAAGTCAGTTCAGAAGCTCAAGCTTACTTTGAACGTATTAAGCCCTCAGACGAGCTTAATTGTGAGATTATCTCGGGACAAGCTGACGATTCTGAACAAGCGCTGAATATTTGCCTTTCAGTCATTGAAGCTATTCAAACTGTTAGTTTTTTTGGTGATGCGAAAGTCATCTATCTTAAACAAGTTAATTTCTTAGGGGATAGTGTTCTAGGCAAGAGTCAAGCCACCCAAGATGGCATTGCTCAACTCACACCATATTTAGAGCAATTCCCTCAAACAGGAGTAACCCTTATTATTACCGCTAGTCAAATAGACAAACGCAAAAGCTTCTACAAATTACTTAGCAAGATTAGTCAGGTTCATACCTACGATGCAATCGACATGAGTCGTGATGGTTGGGAGCGCAATATCAACCCTCTTATTAGAGAAAAAGCGGCCCAAAAAAACCTTAAATTCACCCCAGATGCTCTTGAGTTATTTACTTTACTAATCGGCAATCAAACACGCCAGATTGATGTCGAGATGGAAAAAATCAGCCTCTACCTTTCTAATCAAGAAGACAACTCAACCATCACCAAAGAAATCATTGAAACCTTAGTGCCTCTTACACGTGCCGGCATTGTCTTTGAAATTAGCAGAGCCCTAGAACAACAAGACTTCAAAAAAGCCTGGAAATTAGTCGAAGAACAACTCAACCAACTCAAAAGCCCTATTGAAATTATTAGAGCAGCTATTATTCCTTGTGTTCGCAACCTTTATTATGCAGATCTAATTAACCGCAAGGTCAACATTGCAAGAAATTATAAACAATTCCAAACGCAATTAGAGACTATCCCTGAAAATATTCAACAAATTCTACCCAGAAATAAAAAAGGTATGGTGAGTGCCTACCCACTATTTTTGGCTAGTCAAAACCTCAATCCTAAGACCGACTACCTCAATAACTTACACGCTTGTGCTCAAACGGATAGACTCTTAGTGTTTTCTAACCAAGATAGCAAACTACTCCTACAACAGCTTATTATTAAACTCACCCGCTAACCCCTATACTTATGACTCCTCTTATTATCGCTCTTATTCTTGGCTTGGTGGCTGGATTTATAGGTTCACTCTTTGGTATTGGTGGTGGCTTAATTATGGTTCCTTGCTTTATTTATATTTTAAAACTGCCCTATCCAGCAGCGGTTGCCACATCTCTTGTGGTTATTATCGGTGTTTCGCTGTCTTCGAGCGTGAACCATTTCAAATCAAGTGACCAACTTATCAATTTACCCATTGCTATAGCCTGCCTAATTGGCGCTATTATCAGCGCCTGGATAGGGGCACACTACCTCAAAGTCGTGCCACCACAATATCTGCAAAAGGGTTTTGCCATCCTCATGATTATAGCTGGTATCAGGATTTTATTTAATTAAAATCAGTACTTAAAGCAAATGCTTGGAGCTGCCTCTCCATTGCTCTCTTTGGCAAATGGGGCAAGTGGCTGTTTTTTTAGAAGCTTGGGGTAGGTCTCCTTTACTTAGTTTAGACTTTTGTCGGCAGAAGCGGCAATACACATGCTTTAAGCTCTCTTTATGGTCAGCTAATCTTTGTACTAAGCTCTGCTTCATGCTCCATAAAAAGTAGCTGATGACAATAACTAATAAACAACACAAAGCTAATACATCTACACTCAAAGTCATAACACTAGTAATCAAACTCAATTTTCACCCTACCCCACTCTATATCATTAGCTGCAGCTTCTAAATTAGCTTCAAAAGGCAGCTGCCAAAGTGCATTAATCAAGGTTTTGTTCATCTGAGCATCTACACGAGACAAAGGCAATACATATTGAACTTTGCCGAGCTTATCCACGCCTATCTGATAGTCATAGCTAAACCCTATGTACTCTTCAGTCAGATTTAAATCTAATCCATACGAACTAGGCAGCCGCTGCTTTAAATCACCAACCAACCTTAGGTAACAAATAATAGTTAGGTTATTGGCTTTTCTAGCTTTAGGAGGCTGAGCGACGAAAGATTGGGAATTTAATTTGGGCAAGAAAATCTCTCCTGAAATATTCGCTTTTGACATGGCCGTTCTAAGTGCTTTGTTGGTTTGGATTTGCGATAAATCAGGTGTGCTCCATAACTCTAGACTACTGGTATAACCCTCTTTGACAAATGCTAATTCTGCTAACTCAGGTATAGTGGTCAGGTCTAGTTTATAACGGTAAACATGAGGACTTAAATTCGTTTTTAAATAGATTAACTGATCTGAATTGAGATCCGCTACAGTTTCATTTTTTTGATACTCGTAACTTAAAGTTGGCTCACTCAGTGAACTAGTATGAATAGGACTTACAACAAAGCCTAGGTTTAAAGGCGTGTAATAAAATATGAGCTCTAGAACAAACACAAAAAGAGCGACACTTAATAGAGTTATAGCTCTTAGAGATAATTTAGACTTTATGTGAGATTGAACCATAATGAAAAATCAAACAGTATTATTCACGCAATGAAACTTGAACTGCTTTTAAGTCAAACTCTTGAATAACCCTTAACAAATCTTGCTGTGATTGAATGGTTGATGCTGGGTCTAAATCTAAAGCAATTAATGCTCTTTGTTGATTATTATCATTAAAAGTTTTGGCAATAGTGGCTAATTGACTCTCTAGTTGATCTTGAGTCACGAGCTTACTATTTAAATAGTAAGTTAACTCTGTACTTTGCTGTGTCGTGACAAGGAATGTCTGGGTTAAATTAAACTCATTGATTATCACTTCATTGGGATCAATCCAAAAACTATTCAAGCGCTGATGAAATGACGGCTCAACCCAAAGGCAAATGACAATTAAAACACACGCATAAAAACCATTGAGCACCCAAGCTTGCCAAGGTAAAAATAAGGGGTACTGATGCTCAGATATTTTCATATCAAACTTTAGGTTTTGTTTTACTTTCTTGTTGGGCTGTTTGATGAATAGTATTAACAATATCAAGAGTTAAGCTCTGCAGCTTGACTCTCATCTGTAACGCTTGATTAGAAAAGTAGAGATAAGCCAAATAAGCCACAATGGAAATAACCAAACTCCAGATACAATTTTGTAGGCCTTGTCTTAAATAATTAACTCCTTCTTGATTCGCCTGCAAAAGCAAGGAAATCTCTTGGACTTGCAAAGAAAATCTATTTTTAAATTCTAGCAAAAATAGGCATAAGCCCCACAGAGGAGCCACCATAGTAATAGCTATAAAACCTACTAGTTTAGCTCTTAATTGAGGCATCAGTAATTCATAATAATCATCTACTAATGAACACAAGTCTGCACGACTCCAATTATGGTAACTCACCACTTGGACAATAATTTTTCTTAGAGGTGTAGGAAGTTTAGCCGCATTTTTGACAGCTTCTTCAATATCATGATTAATGATACTTTGTTGGATCCCTTCGAGTTTACTAATCTTTGGGTTAGTTTTAACAAAATAAAACCATCTATTCAGAAATAGAATAACTACAATAAATAAAGCTAACAGCAACCCTACAATCGCAACCAAGGCAGACAAGGCGACTTCTATATCTGTAATATTCTTTAAAAACTCAAACATAATATTAGTTCTGCTAAGTAGGATCTACCTCTAAAATTAGAGCAATTTCTACAGCGGCATTTAATGGTAAGGCAGCTACACCATAAGCTAAGCGCGAGTGCTTACCCTTATCTCCTAAAATATCAATCAATAATTGAGAAGCAGCATCAATGACTCCTGGATGCCCATAAAAATCTTGATCAGAGTTTACTAACCCTTGCAATTGTACAACTTGCTTAATTTTTGACAAACAACCCAGTTGCTCCTGCGCCACAGCCAAACGATTAAGGATAATCAATTCTGCCGCTTTTTGAGCCACTTCAATAGAGCAAACTGAAGGCACTGAGCCTTTAACGAGTTCACCTTGTGCATCAAATGGCAGCCCTCCAGAAAGGAATAATTGGTTGCCTGATAAAACCCCATGTTCATATAAACCAGCTGCCGCAGGTGCAGGAGGCAAAACTAGCCCTAATTTTTCTAAATTTGACTCAATAGACATGTCTAATTAATAGCAGAAAATAAACAATAGGCAAGTTATCCTATTACCTAGCAACAACTCTAACATCTACAACTTGTAAAAAAACTTTTGTAAATTAAAATAAGTTGTTGTCGATGAGTAAGCGACTTGAAGCAGACGAACCTTAGAGTACGCTACAGTACAGATAATACTACTTGAGCACTACAACTGTTTTAAGAAGTGGTTATTCTTACCAAAAGAACCATTTTAATACAGCATAAGGTAGCAAATAGGACCTGTCGCACAAACCACTAGCCACAATGGCATCACCCATCTAGCTAACTTTTTATGTGCTGCCCAGTTAAACCCCATGCCCTGCATCCATGTTAACAAAATAAATGGTAACATAACTGCTGCGAGTATAATATGAGTCAGAAGCAAACTAAAATATATGGTGCGCATCACTCCCTCACCTTGATAAGTGACAGGTGCATGCGTTGCATGATAGAGCACATAACTCAGAACAAAGATGGTCGATAAAATCATCGCACACTGAATAAAAAATCGATGTAATTTGATTTGACCTCGCATCACAAAAAACCAAGCTGCTAATAAGCTAAAGAAACTCAATGTATTGAGTATAGCATGCAATGTCGGGCAAAAGGTGAGATCTAAATCTTCAGGTAATGGTAGATCTAAATAACGCAGGCTTACCACAATACCTAACACTACAACAGATAGTGTCCACGCTATGATGTGCCTGTTTTTTACCCAGCCTTGCTTCACTGGCTGGCTTATAAATTGCTGTTTATCTGACATGCTAATTTTATGAATGACTTGATAGGTATCAAAAGCGAGATTTTATTCGGCTAGGACTTCATTAATACGTAACTTGAGCTCCTTGACCATCTGTTGGTAAAATTTCTCATCTTGGCCTTTAGCAAAGTTTAGATCTATTTTAGCACGCATATTGAGGTTTTTATCAAAAAGCGCGATGCTTAAATCGTGAGCAAATAAGCCTTTTTCATTAATTTCTTTTTCATCTGTACGCTCTTTGACATCGAGGAACTTCATCTCTGTAGACACATAATCACGTAATTTATCCTGCTCACCAGTCAAAAACCACCAGCGACTTGTAGAAGCGTCATAAAGCTTGGCGTATTCAGAGAGTTTATCCACTGTGTCGTGCTCAGCATTGAGTGTCATGCTCACCATATGAAAATCAGGATCTGATTTAAATTCTTCCATGAAAAATTTTAAGTCATCAAAGTTACGTTGCGCACATTGCGGACAACGAATAAAGAACTGACTAAATAGCCAAACCTTACCTTTCAAATCATGCAGTGATACTTCCTGATTATCTTGATTAGTAGCCGTTAGGTTATTTTCTAAAGTGAGAAAAATAGGCGCAGCCTGTTTTTTAACTCCTGCAACAATCTCATCGGTTTGCTCTTTACCCACTTTTTGCGTGAGCACACTAATGGCAACAATGGCGACACAAGCAATACCGACTCCTGTATAAAATAATTTGACGTTTTTCATGATATTAATAAATTAATTTGTAGTTTTACTATCTGTCACCAGATAATTGATATGAGAAATGAGTTTAGCTTCTAAAATTTCACCGTATTCATTGGCTACTTGGTAAGCTTCTTCAAAATCATAACGACCTCTAAAGGTCTTTTGCGTATCTACTAATGCTACCATCGTTGGGAACACCCATTTTTTTGTATTTTTATCCTGATAAAGCGGTTCAAATCTAAATTGTTTCTTAGCAAAATTACGGGTGTCTTCTGCCTCTTTAGGTGTCGCTGCTGGTCCATCGACCACAATGACCTGTACACTAGAAAAATCATAGTTATTTTTAGCCCATGTTTGCATCGTAGCTGGACTATCCTGTTCTGGGTTAATACTCATAAGCACCACTTGGGTTAGAGCCTTAGCCTCGTCATCAAGACCTAAGCAAACAGCCTCTACGCTTTTGAGAGTCACCTGAGCATCTTGTGGTTGATTCACACATACAGGAACTACCAAGGATATCTTGCCAGCAACCACTGCCGTCATTTGAATGGCTTCACTTGCTGCCGTACCCACCTCTAACTTGTTTTTAATAGGATGAATACGAGGTGGTCTATTAATATCCTCTTGGCGTTGAGTGTTCTTTTTGTAACTATAAATAATCACCACAGCGCACAGCATAGCAACTACAAATAGCTTAATGGCAAAAGCTCTAAGCTTGGCTGGGTCAACCTCTGCAGGTTCTAAATCTTTGACTGAAAATTTTTGATTCATAATAAAAATATTAAAAAGCGGCAGCAATCATCATCGCTGCAAAAATAGCAGGTAACCACCACAAGGTAGTGAAAAATAACTGCCTAGCCTTTACACGACGTTGCTCATCATCTAATTGAGCAGAAAATTGAGGTAATAATTTATATGCTTTTAGAATCATAGGCATCGTAATAATAATCCCTACCACAATAAACCACCACGGAAATTCCTGACTGGGTATCAGAGCCACCCCAATAACACTAAGCAATAAAATGATGGCATAGCTTAAGCATAGCTTGGACATTTTAGAGCCATTATCATCATGATTCGTCCACATTTTGTAGCCCGCTTTTTCGTACTCCTCACGGCACAACCAACTGATACTAAAGAAATGCGGCAACTGCCAAAAAAACAGTAACGCACATAAACCTACAGCCATCCATGCATACCAATCACCTCCACCAGCGGTCCAACCCATCACAGGAGGCAAGGCTCCAGTAATGCCTCCCACCATCGTATTCCAAGGGCTCTTACGTTTCATGGGCGTATAAATAAATACGTACGTCCCGAGCACAATAGCGCCAAGCCAAGCGGTCGAATCATTCACCTTGAGTGCTAAATGCAATAAACCAAAGGCAGAAAAAAACCAGGCACAACCAAAAGCCGTCACTATAGACATACGCTGTGCAGGCAAAGGTCTATCTGCTGTACGTTTCATCAACTTATCAAAATCAATCTCCATGATTTGATTAAATGCTGAAGCGCCAAAAGCCATCAGAGCTGTTCCCAACATCAAATGCCCAAAAATTGACCAAGACTCAGCACGATTGGGCGAAAACCAAAAACCAAAAAAAGTCGTCATCAACACAAACAGGTTGAGATTACCCTTCCACAAAGTCCACCAATCTTTAAAACTTGTTTGCATATTATTGAGCTCTTAATTTACTTAAATTAATAATTATATTTTAAGCTCGCAGTTACCCAAACTCCTGAGTCGACGTCTCTAGCACGGTTTAAAGCTCCTGCCTCTTTGATTTGAGCTTCTCCACCCATATTTACACCTGTGAGGAACTCAACCGTCATCTTGCCACTGACTTTATAAGTCATACCTGTCCCTATCTGAAAAGTTGCCCAACGCAGCTCACCACCCTGATCAATATCCCAAACCTCATTCTTACGTCCAATCATCGATTTCCAAGTCCAGCTATTATTCACACTGTAATGAGAGTTGATAGTTGTACTCTTAGACTCAATGAGCCAATCTTCATTAAGCTTCCATTTAAAAGCAGCGATAGGGATAACACTCTCTCCATCTTCAAGATCGAGATACGCAAGGCCCACACTCCATGATAAACTCTCTCCCCACCATGGTTTTTTAACCTCATAAGTTCCAAAAACAAAACCTATAGTTCTCATGTCGCTTATATCAGCACTTAACCCACGCTGTTGGCGCAGCGCAGTGTGAATATTCGCTAAATAGCTCCAACGCCCTTTGCCGTTATTAATCTCACCGACAGTCAAACCTAACCCATAATTCTCTAATTCAAACTGCTGAGGCTCCCACTCCAAACGAGTATAAGTGTAATCAGCATAAACTTTGTAAAAAGAAAAATCTCGATTATCTTGCACGGCAAATCTATGTTGCAATAAATCAGCTTTTACTTTGCTCGACTGGTAACTAAAAGTCTGACTATCCCCTGCACCATCACTCTCAGCGACTCCTTGATTAAAGATACTCACCGTGACATCAGCTTGAACCAAAGTAGTCAGAGCAACTAAACTAGCTATCAAATATGTTTTCATAATGAGGGCTAATGTAGAAAAATTCTAACTAATAATCAAGGTTTAAGCAATGAAATCGCTCAGGCATTAAATACTTATACACATGCCTTGCACATCATGAAAATCAGGTTGATTTTTAGGGTGGTTTAACGCCCAATAGGATAGTTTGCCCCCTGTTTTTATCACTGCATTTAAACCTATTTTCCTCTGTCCCACTTTCTGTAGTATTTGAGATAATTCAGTGGTATTAATCTCTACTTTGTATTGATAAGTATTTTTGGAGTGTTGAGTTGCTACTTTTATATACTTAGATTGCATAGTTGGTAACTCCTTTAACTCAGAACGATAATGCTCAAAAGTATAACAATTCCAATCCCCGCTAGCAGAAAAATTAAATTCTAAATATTTAGAAGAATTTGCATCTTTAATAAATAGCTCAAAGCAAGTCGACTCCCATAGACCTAGAATTCTTTCTTTTGAGCTATTAGACTCTGGCAAATCAATCAGAGCTATCTCTCCATCAATGACAAAATTTAATTCTAAACAATCATCTTCCCACACTAGGTTGGCACGTATCGATAACTCTATACCCATTGGCTCAAAAGGAGTTAATTGATACATACTAGATAGGGTTAAAGTTGAGATAATGGCTATAAAAATCCCCTAGAGTAAGACTCCTAGAAGTGTAATTATCATATGATAAGTTTGATAATTACGCTTGCTGAGTACCTTCGGTCGCTTCATCACTAACAGCTCCTTCTTCTAATTTTTTCTCTTCGTCTTCGACAATCACGACGGCTACATCTTTCATGAGCTCTTTCTTACCAAGAGTGAATAGTTTAACTCCCTGTGCGTTATAAAGATTGTTTGATGAGGTTTCGGCTATTTCCCAAAACCTCACCCTAACGGGCCCTGCGCTCTGACATAGCAGAGCTTGAGTCTTACAACTTTACGCTGGGGATTTAAGCTTCTGTAGTGTCTTCGCTTGCTTCGTCAACAACAGCTCCTTCTTCAAGCTCCTCTTCATCTTCGGCAATCACGACGGCTACATCTTTGATGAGCTCTTTCTTGCCAAGAGTGAGTAGTTTGACACCCTGTGCGTTACGTCCTGTTTCACGGATTTCTGCGACTCGGGTACGTAGGCTTTGTCCACCGTCTGTGATGAGCATGAGTTCTTCGTCGAGTTTAACTGGCACGGCTTTGACCACCTTACCTGTTTTCTCTGTGCACTTCATGGTAATCACACCTTTACCGCCACGAGACTGGAGTCGGTATTCTTCAAATGCGGTGCGTTTACCTAAGCCTTGCTCAGAGACAACCAGTAATCTGGCTTCTGGATCAGCAATCACGAGACTCACAACATAATCACCTTCTCGTGGGCGAATACCTGTTACACCTTTGGCTCCTCGACCCATAGGGCGAGCTTGCTCTTCGTTAAACTTAAGACTGATACCCTCATGAGTCACTAGGACTAACTCGTCATTACCAGTGGTAATACCTGCGCCGATGAGCTCATTGCCCTCTTCGATTTCGATAGCGATGATGCCTTTTTGGCGGTGGTTTTTGTAGAGTGACAAGTCTGTCTTTTTGATGCGGCCTGTACGAGTTGCAAAGAATACATACCCTTGTTCCTCTCCAAAGGTGATGTCATTATTTTCTTCGTCAACGACACGTGACAGTGGGAGTATAGTCGCAATAGTTTCACCTTCTTGTAGGTCTAAAATATTGTGGATACTGCGTCCCTTGGCATTACGTGCGCCTTCTGGTAGATTATAAACACGCTCTACATAAAGACGACCTAAATTAGTGAATACTAAGAGGTAGTCATGTGCCTGCGCTGAGAATAGGTGCTCGACGAAATCATCACTGTCTTTGTTAGCGCGTGCTGTAGACATGGCTTTAACACCCTTACCTCCACGTGATTGCACACGGTATTCAGTCGAGAGTGTACGTTTGATATAACCACTGTGACTCACGCTCACCATCATGCTTTCATTAGCGATGAGATCCTCGATAGCGATTTCTCCCTCGTCAGGCAGGATAGGGCAACGACGTGGGGTGGCGTACTTGTCTTTGATTTCGAGTAATTCCTCTTTGATAATGCTCAATACTCTAGCCTCTCTTTCTAAGATATCTAAGAAATCTTTAATTTGATCAAGTAAGCCTAAGTATTCTTGCTTAACCTTGTCTTGCTCCATACCTGTAAGCTGATAGAGGCGTAGCTCAAGAATCGCATTCACCTGTTTGTCTGTGAATTTATACTGATCACCATGCACACTGGCTTGCCCACGAATAAGAATACCCAATGCTTCGGCTTCTTTGGTGGTGAAATTGTAAGCTTTGACTTTTTCTCTGGCTTCATCACGGTTTTTTGAATCACGAATCATCTTGATGAAATCATCAAGATTAGCAAGAGCGAGCAAGAAGGCTTCTAAATTTTCCGCCTTATCCTCTGCCTTGCCTAGCAAGTACTGCGTGCGACGCATCACTACTTCACGGCGATGCTCAATAAAGGCATCCAAAGCATCCATGATGCTGATTTGCTTAGGCTTGCGCTTATGAATCGCTAACATGTTCACCCCAAATGAGGTTTCCATAGCTGTTAGCTTAAAGATTTGATTCACCACTACTTGAGGGCGAGCCTCACGCTTGAGAGTGATTTCAATAGCGATATTACCCTTACCTGATAAATCACGAATACCTGAGATATCTAACAGAACCTTGTCCTTAACCAACTCAGCAATACGCTGCTGTAAGATGGATGGATTGACCCCTTGTGGGACTTGAGTAATGGTGATGATATTGGCACCTGTTTTGCTTTCGCTGACCTCCATCACACCGCGCATTTTGACTGAGCCTCTGCCTGTATGGAAATATTTGTCGATACCTTTAAATCCACGAATTTCACAAGCGACTGGAAAATCAGGGCCTTTGATAAACTCCTTCATTTCGTTGATAGTGATTTGTGGATTGTCTATGCGAGCACAGACACCGTCAATCACCTCACCTAAATTGTGTGCAGGGATATTAGTCGCCATCCCCACAGCAATACCTGTACCCCCATTAACTAAGAGGTTAGGAATAGCAGCAGGCAGTACAACTGGCTCTACGTTTTCCTCATCATAAGTAGAGGTTAAATCAACTGTATCTTTTTCTAAATCGGTGAGCATAGCTGAGCCCATATGAGTGAGCTTAGCTTCTGTGTACCTCATCGCTGCTGGAGAATCTCCATCGATAGAACCAAAGTTACCTTGACCATCGACAAAGGTCTCACGCATAGACCAAGGCTGAGCCATGTTGGTCAATGTAGAGTAAATAGATGAGTCACCATGAGGGTGATAGTTACCCATAGTGTCACCTACAATCTTAGCACATTTACGCCTAGGCTTACTAGGGTGCAAGGCTAAATCATGATGCATTGTGTAAAGCACACGACGCTGAGAGGGTTTGAGTCCATCACGGATATCAGGAAGAGCACGAGAAATAATAACTGACATTGAATACTCCAAAAAGGAGGCAGACATTTCATCAGCTACATTGATTGATTTGATTTGTTCGCTCATAAGAAAAATAGTTATTGGTTAATTACACATCGAGGTTTTGAACTTTTAAGGCGTTATCCTCAATAAATCGCTTACGAGGTTCAACGACATCCCCCATGAGAATGTCAAATATTTGATCTGCTTCTATCGCATTTTCCTCATCTAAACGAACTTGCAACAACTGACGTTTGTTTGGGTCCATCGTTGTTTCATAGAGCTCTTCGGCATCCATTTCACCTAGACCTTTGAATCGGCCAATGCGCATACCTTTGCGCCCGATTTCTAAAACTTTGTCCAAAATAGTAAACAGGTCAAATACTGGAGCTACTATCTCACGATCTCCATCTTGCTCAACAAGCTCATAGACAGGGATGTCTTCGGAGAAGAAAGGATTTGTCTTGAGCCCTAACTCATCTAAACGTTCGAGGATTTTATCGATAGCTCGTGATTCGATAAGGCGATACTTCAACGAGCGCCTCATTACCCCGTCATATTTAAGCTTACATTCAGCAAGTTCTTCTTCAGTCAATTCCTCATCAAAGAGACCTAAATCACGGTTTTCTGCAGCAAAACTATCAATTGCTGCGTCATCAGCGAAATAATGCACTTCTTCATTATTTCCTTCCTTAACGCTCACTAACCAGTCTGGCAACCCTTTGTCAGTACGTTTACTGAGCAATTCTTTGAAATTACCTCCATTACCTTCCACGTCTTTGACGAATTTGCGTAAACTAGCCAATAATTCTAGCACTTGCTTAAGCAGATCCGCTTCTACTATATTGGTTGTGCCATGTTGACGTAATTTGATGTCTTCCGCACCTAAATCAATAAGAATTTGATTAAGTTCGTCATCATTGGCAACATAAGTCTCCTTTTTCTTGCGTGTCACTTTATAGAGTGGTGGCTGAGCAATATAGAGATAACCTTTTTTCACTAAATCAGGCATGTGACGACAGAAGAATGTGAGCAGTAAGGTTCTAATATGAGAACCATCAACATCCGCATCCGTCATAATCACCACTTTATGGTAGCGCACTTTTGTGATATCAAAGGCGCCTTCTTGATCTCCTTCACCGATACCTGCGCCAATCGCAGTAATCATGGTTTGAATCTCTTTATTTTCTAAAGCACGATGTAAGCGGGCTTTTTCCACATTGATAACCTTACCACGCAATGGCAAGATAGCTTGAGTGGTACGATCACGCCCAGATTTAGCTGAGCCACCTGCAGAATCACCCTCCACAATAAAGATTTCTGATTTTTCTGGATCTCTTTCTGAGCAATCAGCAAGTTTACCAGGAAGTCCTCCACCTGAAAGCACTGATTTACGCACAGTTTCACGTGCCTTACGTGCCGCTTCACGAGCGCGCGCTGCATTGACAGCCTTATCGATAATAATTTTAGCTAAGTTCGGGTTTTCTTCGAAATACTCTTGCAAGCCTTCATAAACAATTGAGCTTACTACACCTTCGATTTCAGCATTAACCAACTTATCCTTAGTTTGAGAACTAAAGCGAGGGTTTGGCATCTTAACACTAATCACACAGACGATACCCTCACGCACATCATCTCCTGATAGAGCTGGATCTTTATCTTTGAGAATTTTATTCGCTTTAGCATACTGATTGATAGCGCGGGTTAAAGCCCCCCTAAATCCAGTTAAGTGAGTACCACCATCCGCATTGGGAATCGAGTTGGCAAAACATAAAATATTATCTTGATAGCTGTCATTATACTGGAAAACCACATCAGCAAAGACATCATCATTAATCGTCTTGCCGTCGTAATCAATCTCAACTTCGCGCTTACCTTTAACTGAAACTACATCATTGTGCACCAAGGTCTTGCTAGCGCCTAATTGCTCTACAAACTCTTCAATACCTCTAGCATAATAAAACTCTTCCTGTTTAGCGGACTCAATACGCTCATCCTCAAGCTTGATGCGCAAACCTGGATTCAGGAACGCCAATTCACGCAATCTTACAGCTAAGCGATCAAATTCAAAAGAGATGGTATCGACAAAAATAGTAGCATCTGGATAGAAAGTAATCTTAGTGCCTGTCTCGCCAGCTGGTGCTGAACCTATGACTTTGAGCTCATCCTTAGTCTTACCTCTCTCAAAAGTAATCTCATGAACCTTCCCATCACGAGTAATCTCAGCTTTAAACCAGTCTGAAAGAGCGTTCACACACTTAGCTCCAACCCCGTGCAAACCACCTGAGTACTTGTAAGCTCCTTGACCAAACTTACCACCTGCGTGCAAACTGGTTAATACCAACTCCACAGCTGGCACGCCAAATTTAGGATGAACATCTACCGGGATACCTCGACCATCATCAGAAATAGAAGCCGAGCCATCATCATGCAGCACCACTTGAATTAAATTACAATAACCAGCTAAATGCTCATCAATGGAGTTATCTAAAACTTCGAAAACACAGTGATGCAAACCTCGTATGTCAGGATCCCCAATATACATTCCTGGGCGTTTCCTGACGGCTTCTAGTCCTTCCAGTTTATCAATTTGACCTGCATTATAATCCTGTTCAGACGAGACACTTGTATCTGCATCTCCTTGCTCGGAATTCAGCACCTTACCCTCTTCTAAAGGGTCGTTATTTTCAGCTAACATCATCATGCTCAAAATTTAAAGAAAAGCCCCTATAATTGCAAGAAAATAGTCCACCAAAAAACACATTTTTTTCTTTCAAAAAAAACATCTGCAAATATATCTAATAATCTATGTTTCACTATAGTTTCCCAATTAAAATTATAGACACTTAAATCACCAAAAAACAACCTAAAACTTAGCCTGATTTAGAGCCATAAAAGAAGCAAAAATAATTACATTTAGCTTGGCTGTTTTTTAACAAAATAGAGTTGCTTAAGATAAAAAGAATAGTTAAAGTAATATGTTTATGTTTTCTATTCAAAAATCTTGCTGGACTCTCTTCTTTGTTCAGCTTTTTTACTTGAACTTTTTGCAAGCTCAATTCAGGGAATGGACAAATAACCAAGGTCAAAAAATTCAAGCAGAACTCATTAGTGTTCAATCAGGAAAAGCCCAATTTAAATTAAGTAATGGCTTAGACACACTCTACCCCATCATCAACCTCTGTCAATCAGACCAGGAATTTATTCAACTATTTTCAAATTCTGAGCAACCAACACAGTCGAGCTCAACTCATAAAACCACCTTAGATTGGGATAAACTTTGGCCCAAAGAAGCTCAATTAGATTTATCTTCTCATACTGCAGAGTTTATTCGAGAAAGTGAAGGTATTTATACCTATGAAACTGCTAACTTCACTTTCTTATCTGATGTCAAATTGGCCACTACGGCTATTCGCAATTTTAGTCGAATCTTTGAAGCGACACATACCTATGCCTCGGCAATCCCGTTCTTTCATGATATCCATAATTCATCTAGCAGAAAAATCCCTATTGAAGTTTATAATTTTAAACGAGATTACATTAAAAACGGAGGAATTGAGGGGTCTGCTGGTGTTTGTTTTGTACGAAAAGACAACACTCATATTAAAGTATGCTTTGATTATTTAGGAGTCAAACGTATTGGCAGTAAAATCAGCTTTGATTACAGTGGCGACAGTACAACTATTCCTCATGAAATTGTGCATGCCCTTACTGATATCGCTTACTATGATAATGACATGAAATGGTTCACTGAAGGCATAGCTGAATACATGTCTAATACCGAATACTCTTTAGGTCAGACGAAATACAAGCTCATTAGTATTGAGCGCTACATTAAAAGTGCAACAACTACACGCGGTAATAAAAAATATCGGGGACGAAATCTAGGCAATAATATTACCATGCCTAAACTTCATTCTTTTATGACTCAGCCAAATTTCTTTGATTCTGGCAACCCTCAAAAAACTAATCTTAATTACGCAATGGGCTGCCTACTAACTTATTACTTTATTCATCTTGATGATAAAAAAGACCAAGCTAGAATCAAAAATTTACTCAAATCCCTAAAAGATAGGGAAGAAAAAAGAGCCTGGAGAAAAATCACTGCAATCTCACTTATTGAAAAACACCTTTTGGGAGAAGAGTATAGCTTCGAAAATTTAGAACAAGACTTTGCCAAAGCTATGAAGCGCCTAGGCATCACTATTAACTACGAGTAATTTTATGAAAATCTCACAACTTGAATGCTTACTTTTTGACTTTGACGGAACCTTATTTGATAGTGAGTCTGTTATTTATGAAACATGGTTAAATGTTTTTAAGAGCTATGGGCATGATTTGCCTCTTGAAACCTACAATCTCTGTATTGGTTCTGATTTTAAGCAATGGTCACCTCAAACCCATCTTGAAGAGCTTACAGGCGAGACTTTTGACTGGGATGCCATTAATACAGAACGTCAAATCATCATTGAAAGCACTCTAAATAAAAATTCTGAGCTCATTGATGGCACTAAAGAGCTTATTTTAGATCTTATTGCCTTAAAAAAGCTGCAACCTTTGACGATTGGCGTCGTCTCTAGTTCCACTCATAGGTGGGTAGACCAATGGCTAGAAAAAAATAATATTATTCAGCATTTTGATATTATTATTTGTAGAGATGATGTCACCCAACTCAAACCCCACCCAGAGCCCTATTTGTTAGCCATGAGCAAGCTCAATGCAGCAGCTCATAAAACACTGGTTATTGAGGACTCTATTAATGGCGCAGAATCAGCTCATGCAGCTCATGCTCATGTGGCAGTTATACCTAACTATATAACTAGAATTAACACCTTCCCCGACTATTGTTCTCGCTATGAAACCATAGCTAAGTTCAGGCATTCCTTAGAATTACCTTCTCATACAGAAGTTTAAAACCTAAGGCTTTGAGTCAATAACGCTACTACTGAAGAAGAATTTGGCGTTTTTTGTAACCTAAGAAGCTACAAATACCTTCTACTATGCCTTCTGCTAAGGCTTGGCGGTAAGCTCCTTTTGAAATAGCTTCGCGCTCTTTTTTATTACTTAAAAACCCTCCTTCCACAAGTATGGCTGGGTGACGAGTGTGCTTTAATACATACAAGCCACTACGAGGCTTAACCTTGCGGTCATTAACGTACACTCTATTGAGTAATGAGTAATGCACACTTTTAGCTAATGAATAACTTCTACCGGCACCACCAAAATAGAAAGTTTCGATACCTCTAACAGAACGAGATTTGGTATAATTATAATGCAAGCTTACAAAGATAGCTCTAGAGTATTTGTTGGCTTTTCTTACTCTTTGTTGAAGACTTAGATAATAATCATTATTTCTTACCATCACATTTGGCACCCCCCTCATATCAAGCAAGGCCTTAACTCTATAAGCTGTATCTAATGTGAAGTGCTTTTCATAATACTTATCTGGATGACAACCTAAATCTTTCCCTCCGTGCCCAGCATCTATAACTACAACTGTTCTTGCTGCTTGAGCAAAAAAAACACCTAGCAAAATTGCGCAAAAAGTAAAATAAATGGATTTCATGAATAACTTTGCTTACCTTATTTTAATATAAATTTGAAGCCTTTTAATCAACCTGCTTGAAATTAAATTCTCCTAAATACCATTTAGGGTCAGGTCTCTCAGATAAGTAATGGTAAGACTTTAAAAGTTTTGCTTCTAACTCTGGATCGTATGGCACACCTCCTCTAACAAAAACCTCATAATTATCAGCGACCATGATTTCAGGAATTTGTGAAGAGGTTGATTTATAAAAAGACTGATGCAGTTCATCCCCATTCGAGCTAAAAATTAAATACCTATAAATACCCACTGCACTTTGATAAACAATATGTGCTTGATTCTGCCTGTCCATTAAAACCTTGGGAGACTTAAATAAAATAGCTTCGCCCAAGCGAATGGTTTTAAAAGCCTGATTACTAGTTGCATTCTCGAACTGCATGTATAAACGACGGTTATAACTATCATCAAAACTTAGTAATTTTACATTCCTTAAGCTATTTTGATTAGCATCTCCTACTCGTACTGACCATAATTCTTGCCCCTTAGCAATATGAAAAATTTTTTGATTAGAAATAGCCATATCATGCTTAGTATTTCCATAATGCATTATGACTCTTACATGATAACGCCCTAGCGAACTAAAACGAAACATTTGAGCTAGATTAATATGATAGGATTTACTCTCCCCCGGAGCAATTTCATACCTTGGCAAATTAATTTTCTTAGGTGAAGATAAGTATGAGCCAAGTTGATCTTTGACTTGAATCTCTAACTCTTGTCCTTTTTTGATCCCAAAGCTACTACCGATACGGTTTTGAAAGGTTACAATTAAATCAATTGGCTCATGCTGCATGAACTGAGTTCTATCTAGATCAGCTTGAATTTGTATATTAGCACTAATAGTTGCTAGCATTAAACTCACTAAAAAGAAGCTGTAATAAAACCCTGTTTTCATCATCAGCTGGACTCTAGCAGTTTGATTTTATAATGCCAAGTATTTAATAACACTGTTACGAGCTCATTTATCATGAACCTAAACTCTATCAAGTCTAATTTACCAAGTATGCAACTCAACTCCTTCATGCAAGCCACCCATTTCTTGCAGCAACTCAAAACAGCGTTGCTTCCAATGTTCGTAATTAGGAGCTTTTTTAGGTGATTCAGCAGTACCTGGAAAAACCAAATAACTCACTTCTAACCCTTCACAAGCACGTCTATAAGGATTAGAATTAGGGTCAATGGTGGTTGCTAATTTCAGAGAAGCTTCTCCTATTTTATGGTAAGGCCCAGCATCCCCGACAATGGCAGGGTATAATTGATTTTTATAAATAACTATTGCATAATCGCCTACACGAGGAGCTTGACCACTCTTATCATTAAGCCAATTCGTAGGAAGTACAATAAATGGGTCGATTTCAGCTATGAGAAAGCTTCTGCTTTTTAAATCTTTGACGGCTCTGCTTAAATATTTAGCTTTACTAGTACTTGCTCCATTTTCTTGTTTTTCTTTCCGTAATCTAGCTTCCCAAACTTTTAATAGCGGGTTTGGCTTACTGCCTGTCTTCTTCCAACCATAAGAAGTGAATGGTTGGTAATTATCTGAATTCATAATTTGGGAAGACATAACAGGCATTCTGTCTCCATCTGAACCGTCTGACACCACATCCATGTCAGACTGTACCCACAGCATGCTGCGACCCGTTGTAGGGTGTTTGATTTTAAGCGCAGTTTCGCAATCATAAAAATTACGCTGATGCATGATTTCATTTAAAGACTCGGCTTCTTTGCGCACTCTTAGTATTTTTTCAGCGTAGAGTTTTCTATACAAAGGTGATGGCTCAGCTTGTGATAACAATAAGTTCCAATCCACCAACAATGAACTTAAATATGGGTTCAATTGCTCAAGACGTTCTGCATGAGCATGAGGTTTAGGGGTTAGTAATTTTAAATTATATTGAGCATGAAAACTCTGAGGGTAGACGACTAATTCACCTGCATACTTAGTCGACACCTGAGGTTCTAACTTGCTATCCCAAGTTACGCCGTTATTTAAACGTTTCAACTCGCCTTGAATAGATTTAAATGGCTTTATATCCCAAATATTTTGTTTTACTAATGCCTCTGATTGAGTGGCAACCTGATCTTGCGTTTTTTCTCTGGGTAAATCTTTAGAAGTTGAAGTCTCAGGCTCAGCTTGAGCAGTAACTTCGGTAGGCTTTTGATCACTATTTTGGGTTAGCTCTTTTTTTTCTTGCATGTAGTAATGCTTGAGAACTTTTTGAATAGATGGCTGCTGCAGTAAAAAACTGACACAAATAATAGCTACTGTAAGCCCCCCTAAAAAAAGCCAAAACCATATAGGTGATACTAGATATTTTTTAATCACAAAGGCATCTTAGTCAAAGCATCAGCTTTAATCCAAGCTAAAATAACTTAGTTGTTGTTAAAATGATTATTTATTTTATACGCAACACTTTCATATTACTTCCTTGGTCGTCAGACTGAACTTGAATTGCTGAACCTAATCGAGGTTTTATCTTCTTCTTAATATAGGTATAATTACCATGCGTTGCATCTACTTCTAATTTGAATTCATTATTCACATATTGACACCCATAAGTGAGCTTCTTTTTACTCCACAAAATATGTCTATCCCTAGCTCCCAAAACCATATGATTACGCATACCAGCTAATTGAAAATGACTAGACCAAGTTCTTAAGTCCTTAGTCGACGGCGCTTCCCCTCCGCTATTATACAAAATTAAATGCACAATTCTAATTTTTTGGTAAAAAGCTTTTCCTATCTGACTTTCAAGGCTATTAACTATAGCTCCGCTTAAACTTACATTATTTAAACTACCATAAGTTTTAGCTCCAACCTGAACTTGAGAATTAGCAGAACGCATATCTATTGGAATCACAATGAATGGTGTTCCTTTCAATTGCTCTAGCTCATAACTCTTGCCTGACAGAGAAAGTAAATCTAAATTAGGATAAGTTTTTGACTTAATTGGAGGCCATGGCAGCTCTTCACTTTTTGCACCTATTATTCTCTCACTTACAGCGTTTATGATGACCTCTGTAGCTGGCTCATCAGGCACTAAAACTCTGGCCGCAATAAATGCTATTGCAAATAAGCACGCTAGGATAAGAATAAACTTTTTCATCTAACAACTCTTTAACAGCAAACAGCTCATACCTACAATTAAAAAGCGTATTCATTTATTAGGAGCACCTCTACTGAATCACTATTATCTGAATTAATATAGAGCTGTGCTTTCTTTTTCTTGAGGCCAATAACATCTCCTTGCTTATTGAGCAATTCTACTTGAATGTAAGCAGTCAAATTCTTTGAGCGTACTGTACTTTGATTGTAGAGCCTCGCAAAGAACTCCTCCTGAGCGGCATCATTCGATTGGATATTTTGACCTAAACTATGATAATCACTCAATGAAGAAAATAGCATTTGACCATTTTTTCCTGCAATATCTAAAACCTGAGTCACTGATCTAATTATGGTATTTTTTCTATATTTCACAATGGATTCGGCTATTCCTTTTACATCTAATTGTAATTGCGACTGCTCAATAACTTGAGTGGGAGGTCTCAATATTTCGTTCGTTTCATGGACTTCAGTTAATGTTTCACTTAAATATTCATCAGTCTCTAAGAGACCATATAAGAGTACTTCTATCATTTTCTCACTAGCGGTGTTTAAATTAATGGCACTATGTATTTTTTGCTTATCCCCTTTAAGTTTATCTACCTGATCAACCACGTGCCACTCCCTGCCAGCATGAAAGATATCTAATAACTGGTGCGCTTTTGCTCCTTGTTCATCAAATAACGGGTGCTCAGAACGCCCTATGCGCAGAGTGTTACCTCCACCAACCACTAGAGATGGAGTTGCATCTTCATCGATATTCTGCACTGGGACTTCTAAATATCCCGACCAATTAGCCAAAGTCGATGACCACATGACAGGATCAAAAACTGCACTTAATTCCGTTTCACTTACAAAGTACCCCCTATTAGAAAAAGTACTAATAGCAGCATCAAAATTAGCCACTGGCTTGTTTTCTAAAAAAACCACAGAATCAGGAGCTACAGTTTCAGTTGCAGTACTGCTTGATTGCTGGTTAAAGCTATGATTAGGCAAATAATCAGAACTATGACCTGAATCACCCCAGTCACTTATTAAAACTCGTGTTGACGGCTTGAGCTTGTAAGGGCTATCTGCAGCATAAAGTGCTAATTTCACATTACGCCGGTAAGGACTGTAATTGTCTGGGTAAGCAGCCGCCGACTGCTGAGCATTAATATAATAACTCATTCTAGGGTCGCCTACAGACTGCCTATACTGAATCCCGCTAGTGTAGGTAAAGCTAGGTTGATAAAGTCTTGTTTTAATCTTACTCTTAGTACTGCCTTGGGTATACACTTTGAGCTGTGAATTTTGCGCTAAACCTCTACTTTGTGTGGCGAGATTAGACCAACCTGCTCTATCTATCATCGCGCCGTTCCACCAAGTTCTATAACTTGATAATTGATAAGGCTCATACATCTTCTCTAAGACTACCGCATTTTCAGTTTGATAAAACTCAGGTCCAATTGTTTCTAAATCATAAGAAATCGAACCTATTTTCACCAGTTGATGCTCATTAGCAGCTAGTTGAATAGTCAACCTCGAGAATAACCATTTATTATCAAGCTGGCTAAACTCTAATTGGTGAGAACTGCGCAACCCATCTCTAAGCAAGGCCGAATCAGTTAACGACAATCTCTCTGAGGTCGAGCTGAGCATCTCATAACCAGGCTCATAAGAAACCTGCAACTCACCTGAAACTTCATGATGACTCATGTTCCAAAGTTCAACATGCTGACTGACCACTAAATTATAATCATAGTCAGCTTTTGTCGTGTTCCAGACTCGTTTAGTTTCATAGCGAGTCACCCACTCATTCACCCATGGCACAGCTTCAACACCTCTATACTCGCCTAGATGAGTCGACACCATATCATCAGTATCTGCATAATCTAAAATATTAGCTACAATAGTCTTAGTGTAATCTTCAGGGAACCCTCCCTTACGTAGCTCCCAATTAGGCAAAGCCGTTAACACATAATCAGCCAACTCATCAATAGCTTCCTCCCTATCTATATCTAAATAAGCATTCAGGTTCACTTTTTCTTCACCTGCTATACCAGCATTAATTGTCCAGTCTACTACAGGTACTAGCGCTTCCTCTACATAAGGCAATCGAGTAAAGCTTACTTGTTCATGGATAAAGTCGACACAGGCAATAGGAAAAGAGGCTTCTTCTATTTGATACAGGATTTCACTTTCACCTATTTCTCCATTTTGCCAACGCTTAATTAGTGACTCCCATAAATTTAATTGAACTTGATCTAGGTCAAAATAACTACCAACCTTACCCCATAACTCTTGGTTATCTGTAATACCTGGGACTTTTTCAAAACTAGCTAGGTTATCTTTATCTAAACCGTTTTCGAACAATCTAGGAGATATCTTAGCCCCTTCATCTTCTAACCACCAACTCAACCGCAGTGAATGACGATCACTCACAGGCATTCGCAAGCCCTCAACGGCGACTTCTTTATCTCTTATAGTTAGATAAACTGTATCATCTTTAAAAGCATCCAATATTGGTTCTAACAAATTTTCTTCATTTCTATTCTCATCAATCCAATCTTGACTACTCACAAGGCTCGTGTGTCTATAGTTCCATTCATCAGCGACTAAATAAGGCGTCACAATCGCATAATACTCATTATCGCTCTCACCCTGTTTGACCACCCAATAATTATCTTTTTGAGTAGCTTCAGTGACTGCGGACTTAATGGCTTTGCTTGCAGAATGATACCCCAGCTTGAGTAATTGCTCGCATTCGTACACGCTTAACTCACGACGCCCATCCCGAAGCTTAAGGAAAAGCGTCATAATTACTAATAAAAGCAAACTGAGCACAAGCAATAAGCCCAATAGTATTGAGCCCGCAAAAACTTTATTTTTAGGAGAAAAAACCATCATCCAAAAAAAACATCTTACCTTCTATAGATAAAAAACATTTTTATTTCAATTAAAGTATTGACAATACCCGAAAAAATAATCTAGATTCCCCGTCCTTGCAGGTAATTTATTAATTAATACTGCTCCCCATTTTACTGTTAGCAAAGACACCCATGAATCAAAAAACATTCTCAGCTAAAGCACAAGACATCCAACGCGAATGGTATGTCATCGACGCTGCCGACCAAGTATTAGGTCAAGTAGCAGTAGCTGCAGCTAATTTACTCCGCGGCAAGAACAAGGCCATTTTTACTCCTCACGTAGATACAGGTGACTACGTTGTTATCATCAACGCAGACAAAGTTCGCCTTACAGGTAAAAAGGAGACTAGCAAAATTTACACACACTACACAGGTTGGGTTGGTAACCAAAAAGTAGAGACTCCTAAGAAAGTCCGCGAAACACATCCAGAAAGACTTGTAGAAAGAGCAGTAAGAGGCATGGTTCCTCATAACCGTCTTGGTTCAGCTATTTACTCTAAACTCAAAGTGTATAACGGTGCTGAGCATCCACACGCTGCACAATCACCTAAAGAATACTCACTCGTATAATCATGACTAAGGAAAATACTATCTACGCAACAGGCCGCAGAAAGACAGCTATTGCACGTATCTGGCTTACAGAAGGCACAGGTAACATCACTGTTAACAACAAGCCTTTAGAAGCTGTATTCACAACACTCAGTTTACAAAACTTAGCACTTAAGCCTCTTAACCTCCTCAACCTCCTCAAAAAAGTAGACGCAAAAATCTACACAAAAGGCGGTGGTATTCACGGTCAAGCAGGTGCTGTTTCTCTCGCTATCGCAAGAATCCTTGTAGAAAAAGATGCAGAGAATAGACCTGAGCTTAAAGCAGCTGGACTCCTCACACGTGACGCACGTATGAAAGAGCGTAAGAAAGCTGGTCAGCCAGGTGCACGTAAGCAACACCAATTCTCAAAACGTTAATTCGGTTTACTTACACACACTTACAAAAAGGCGAGGATTATTCATCCTCGCCTTTTTTTGTCTCTTAATAGCTACGCCTCCTTGTAAAACTACGCTTAATTCTTGAAATCTAACTTAATTACTTGTTTTATCTGACTATACTCAAGCGCTATGACTATAATAAGTCTGAGCGTTTTTGCTAAAAGTACCCTTATAAAAATGAAAAAACTTATCTCTTGGAACGTCAACGGCATCAGAGCCTGCATCAACAAAGGCTGGACTGAATTTGTCACAGAGCACAACCCTGACATCCTCTGCATTCAAGAAATCAAAGCCAAGCCTGAGCAAGTCGACTTTCCTCTCGAGTTAGCACATTACCACACTTATTGGAATCCAGCTGATCGACCTGGCTACTCGGGAACTCTCGTCATGACTAAGGAGCTCGCTATTAGTGAACATTACGGCTTAGGAGATTTTCTCAGTCCTCCAGATGATGAAGGGCGTGTTATCACTCTAGAGTTTGAGCAATACTTCTTAGTCAACGTCTACACCGTCAATTCCAAGGACAAGCTCGCACGCATTGAATACCGCCAGCAATGGGACGCTGCCTTTCTCAAACACATGCAATACCTAGAAACTCTAGGAAAGCCAGTCATTGTATGCGGTGATCTCAATGTCGCGCATCACGAAATCGACCTAGCTCGTCCTGACTCTAACCACTTTAGCCCAGGCTTTAGTAAGCAAGAACGTGATGGCTTTCAAAACTTTATGGACGCTAATTTTGTCGATACCTTTAGACACTTTCACCCTGATACTACGGAGGCCTACAGTTGGTGGAGTTATCGTGGGGGAGCCAGACAGCGCAACGTTGGCTGGAGAATTGATTACTTCCTCACCTCAGCTGAGCTTAAAGAGCATTTAGAATCTGCCTTTATCATGCCTGAAGTGCATGGCTCTGACCATTGTCCAGTAGGCATAACCATCAATCTTTAACAAGTTAGTTGAATGGGCTCTTTTTAAGAAATAGCACTTTACCTCAGGCTTTCGCAGTGCTCGAGTAACTTTATTTACACTGTGCGCCACGTTCTTCGTAAAAGCACTATTTCAATAAAAACCGTAGTCGATTAATGGTTGACTACTTAACCTCATTCTAAATGAATATTTACCAGGCCCCTCAAGAATTATTCTGTAATGCTAAGCCTTTCTGTGCTTAACTGCTAAAAACTTATTCATTGTATTATGAACACTCCATCGACAACAGCCTCAGAAACAGCCCCCCTTCCTTTGACAGAAGCCCAAATAGAGCAAGACATCCTCCAGCTCGGCAAACAAGCCAAAGCCGCAGCGCTGCAACTAGCCCTACTCAGTAGCGATGATAAAAATAAGATTCTCCTAGCTATGGCAGCTGGTATTCGTGCTGCTAGTGATGACATCCTAGCGGCTAACGCTTTGGATATCGCAGCCGGCGAAGCCAAGGGACTCAGCTCAGCTATGCTCGATAGACTGCGTCTCGATACCAACCGCCTCGAAGGCATAGCCTCAGGTGTGGAACAAGTCGCTAATCTACCAGACCCTACTAATGAAATCATGGATGAATGGGATAGACCTAACGGCATCCATATTCAGCAGCTACGTGTCCCTATTGGTGTCATAGGCATCATTTACGAGAGTAGACCTAACGTGACTAGTGATGCCGCTGTACTCTGCTTTAAATCAGGTAATGCGACCATCCTACGTGGTGGTTCAGAAGCCATTCATTCTAACAAAGCCCTTGCTAAAGCTCTCCAAGCAGGAGGTGAGCAAGCAGGCCTACCCAAAGCCGCTATCCAACTCATCGAAAACACTGACCGTGCCAGTGTCAAGTACATGGCTCAAATGGATCAATACCTCGACCTTATCATCCCTCGTGGTGGTAAGGGTCTCATCGAAACTGTGGTCTCACTCGCTCGCATGCCTGTCATCAAGCATTATGATGGTATCTGCCACCTCTATGTCGATGCCGCAGCTGACATCGACATGGCAGTCAACATCACTGTCGATGCCAAAACTCAAAAACCGAGTGTCTGTAACGCCCTCGAAACTTTACTCGTCGATGAATCTGTCGCCCCTATCTTTCTCCCTCTTGTGGAAAAAGCCCTCAAGGCAAAAGGCGTCGAGCTCAGAGCCGATGCAGCTAGCCAAACCTACCTCGCAGCAGGCACAACTACCGCCACCGAAGAAGACTGGCAGACCGAGTACCTCGAGCTCATCCTCGCGGTCAAAACTGTCGCCAACATCGATGAAGCCATCGATCATATCAACACCTACAGCTCCAAGCACAGCGACTGCATCATCACACAGGACGAAGCCCAAGTACAACGCTTCATGACTGAGATTGATGCCGCTTGCCTCTTCCACAATGTCTCTACACGATTCAGCGATGGTGAGGAATTCGGCTTTGGAGCTGAGATAGGTATCTCGACTGATAAGCTTCATGCTAGAGGGCCGATGGGGCTTAAGGAGCTGACATCATACCAGTATCGTGTCACAGGAACAGGGCAGACGAAGTCGTAGGAAACTTATTTCAAGCCGTCTGCTTTGTTGCTTAAGAACATAGCAGTAACTTTTTTTTACAGCTAGCCCTTAAGCGCCTAGCATCCAACTCAAACTAAGCTTCCTTAATTAACAGATTAAATACTATGAATGATATTATTTTTAAACAGCAAATCAAAGAAGATATTAAATTAATTCAAGAAAAAATAGCTTGGGATAATAATATTCTTAAAGATGAATATGCATTTAATTATTGGGTCCTAAGTAATCTATATAATTTAGATGAAGAAAACTGTAGTAACTATATAACCGAATATAATGATAAAGGTATTGATTGCTTCGTTCATTATGAGGAAGAAAAGGAACTCTACATTATTCAAAATAAATTTTACGATGAAAATACCCAGTTAAACTCAAAAGAAGTATCTGACTTTTTAACAAGACCTCTCTCTTCTCTAAATAAAAATGAATATTCTAGAAGCCCTGATTTACAAAAAATTTACAACTTAGCTAAAGATGATGTTGATTATAAAGTGTTTTTACATTTTTATATTTCAAATGAAAATATTGGTAGCGACTGTCTAAACATAGTTAACAACTTTAATGAGGATGGTATCTTTGCTGAATTATTCACTCTCAATAGTATTCATGATAAATATTATGGCGAATCATATACAGAAGAAGCTAAGCTGAATATTTCTTTAACAGTTAAAAATAGAGGAACTTATTTAGCAATTCGTCCTGATGAATATCAATTACCTAATATGTCAGAAGCTTATTATGTAATGGCTAAAATAGTTGATGTTTTTAAAGTTTGTACAACAGCTGAAAAACAAAAGTATCCACTTTTTGAAGAGAATATTAGAGAATATTTAGGAGGAACTAGTGGAATAAATAAAAAAATTATTTCAACTTTAAAAGACCCTAAAGAAAGAGGAAACTTCTTTTATTATAATAATGGTATAACTATTATTTGTGACTCTGCAAAGGCGGACTCAAGCAAAATTCAAATAACACAACCTCAAATAGTTAATGGTTGTCAAACTGTTAATTCAATAGTTGAGGCTCTTAAAAACAACACACAGATGTTGGATGACTTTAATGATGTCTATGTTATGGTTAAGGTTTTGGTAGTTAACCAAAAAGAAACATCTTTTTATAGAGATATAGTTAGATACACAAATAGTCAAAATTCAATAAATGAAAAGGTTTTTGGTGCTACTCTAAAACCGTTTTCTAAGATCCAAGAAAAACTTAAAGATTATGGTATTTTAATTTGTGTCAAACAAAGTGATAAATTCCAATTTAAAAAACATTACAGTGACAAAAAATCCCTAGGTAAAATATTACTAAAAGCTAATAGTTTTTCTAATGATTTTTATCTCTTTAATAAGCTGACGGAACTACAGATGCCTTTAGAGACTTTACTTCAAATTATAGGAGCTTTTATTCACGATGCTCATTTTGCGTACACTAAAAAGTCTTCTCTATTAAAACCTACTAGTAAGGAGTATTATCAAGAGTTTTCTGTAAAGATAGCAGACAAGCTTACTTTTGAATGTATGGCTAAATTAATTATAATTTACAAAAGAGCTGAACAAGATAAAAAATCAAGCGCAGATAAAAGATCTCCTTCAGCCTATTATCTATTAAACTTTTTAGGTTATTATTTAAAAAATCAAGAAACAGATTTACATGAATTCTTAAAATCTACGCCTATGGAGGACTTTCAATTTATTTATGAAAAATTGAATAGTCTGCCTAATAAGTATATTAAAAATTATAATGAAAAATATACATCAGAATATAATAATACTATTAAACAGCAAATTGATGAGACACTCATGGATCAAATCTTGATTGACCATCTTGAGTCTATGCAAGAACATAATTCAGAACATTATACAAAGTTAATGAAAATTTTAACGAAAAAAGATAATTAAAGCCTAAGTTGCGTTAGAGCCGAGGCGTTTAAGGTTAGGCTGTAGTAGCTACTGCCTTGACCTTAAAGAACGAAGGATATGACGTAACAGAGGCTTTATGGCAAAAAGAGTCCCTTTGAATTTCATTTAGATTATAGCTGATTTTCAAAATCCATCGCATCGTGTAAGACTCTTACGACAGTTAAACATTCTAACTTTACTATAAACAAGATGACATGTCTGCTATATTTAGCTATTTGACATTGGGGAAATAGGTCATTTCTAAATTTCCAGCGAGAGGGGTAATTTAAAATTTCTTCAAATTTATCATATAAGCCACCTATATATGAATTCTGCTGCTCTTCACCCCACGTAGCTAGTGTATACCTACTAATCGAACCAATATCTTGTACTGCTGATTCTGTAAGCTCTAATTTCAATAGTCTGCTTAATTAGGGTTTATCATTAGGAGTTACCCTTTGGCTAACTTAACAAACTCTTCTTTACTATTAATTTTAAGGGTTTTGCCTGCTAACATATCTGCATAACCTTGCTGAGCTTGCTCTCTTAGCCAATCTTCATAGTAATGGTTTTTCTCCCAAGCTCTTAATGCTTCACGCATAACTTCACTCACATTATTATAACGTCCAGATTCTACGCACTCTTTAACTAGATTTTCATAATGGGGTGTTAGTGAAATATTCATGATTAATTAATAACAAAAATTAGCAATCTTTGCAAGTTTCAATTTATTAGCTATTACAGGAAACGGCGCCCCCTTTTGAATTTCATTGTACAAAATAAGGTTTCAGTCCTATGCTTTTCTTGAGTGTAAGATAGGAGCATGAAACAAGTCGGTATCATTAAGGAAATCTGGCGTTATCCCGTCAAAGGGATGGCTGGGGAGATGACTAACTCATGCCCCATAGGCCCAGATGGTTTAGCAGGTGACAGGGTATGGGCATTACGTGATACGGCGAGACAAGAAATCCAGAGCTGCAAGTTCCGTCCCAACTTATTACAATGTACGGCTACTAGTAGAAATCAAACGAGCAGTGATAATGTCATTCAACATGTGGATATCCGTTTTCCTCTGGGAGATTCACTAGGTAGCGATGACATCTCCATTCATCAGAAGTTATCTGAACTAGTAGGGCATGAATCCACACTGGAGAAATTACAACCCCTCACGAATAAGGATTTTTATCGCCGCTATAAAAAGAGTGAGCGCGGTTGGTTAGCCGAATTAAAGGATACGTTTGAACGTGAGCCAGGAGAACCTCTGCCTGATTTTAGTGACTTTCCGCAACAGTCTATAGATTACGTGACTGTTCCTGGCACTTTTTTCTTGGTGTCTTCCATCCACATCATCACGACCTCCACTCTGCAACATCTACATGAGATACAACCTGAGGCTGATTGGGATATTCGACGTTTCCGCCCTAACATCGTTATCGAAACAGACAACAACCAAGGGTTGATTGAACAAGAATGGGTCGGGCAACAACTCACTTTTGCCAATCATGTTTCTGACAATAGTTCTACTACTATCATTGATTGTGTGGATACAGCGCCACGCTGCGGAGCGGTGACACGCCAACAAGACAATATCAGCTCTGACAAGTCGATGTTAAAAACCATTGTCAAACACGCTGACCAGAATCTAGGCATCTATGGAAATACCAGCAATCATGGCATCTTAAATGTAGGTGATCCTGTTTATCTCGCATAAAGCACCACATTCCTTAAAATTAAGCAGGTTTAATTCACCATGTTTGGCGTAATAGTGTTAATACAAACAACCTATTAATTTTACATTTTCTCTTGAGGACTTTGGCGCAGGCGTGGGCGGTGGCTCCTGTAGTACAGATGTCGTCGATGAGGAGGATATCTCTATTGAGTAGACTAGCTTTTTGACGTTGTTTATATAGCAACCTTTGCCATCCTTGCTTGATATCAAAGCGCTGGTTAGCGGCGCCTTTATGTCTGATGCGTTGCGAGCGCAGGAGTCTCGCTTGTTTACTCTTGTTGGTAGAGATGAGGCAGTCGCTGTAGTCATAGCCTGTTTGTTTGGCGAGTTCTCGGGCGAGCCACTGCGCTTGGTTAAAGCCGCGCTTAAGGTAGCTGACTCTGGTAATCGGTACTGGTATAATAATCGGGTTATGTAGGTCGTGGAGTTGAGTGAGTTCATCGATGTGCTGCTGCCACGCTTGTACCCAGAGCTTGATTTCTTGCCACATGCCGACTTGGTTGCTGTATTTCCATGCTTTGATGAATTCCATGGTCTGTTCATCAGCAATAAGCGCACTACGAATAGCACTGTAAGCGTGAGGCTGATCGATACAGTTACGGCATTGATCAAAGGTCATCGAGCCTTCTCCATACCATTGCCCGCAGCGTAGGCATGAGGGCTGAGTGATCCATGTGAGATGCTCTGCTCGGCAATCGACACAGAGTAGACCTGTTTCTCGTCTAGTTAACAAGCGCTGTTGCCCTGCACAGTTCTCCCCAAGACAGTAGCGAGGGAATAGGACATCGAATACAGGGCTCATGACTAATAATAACTTTAGAGCTTATTACTATATCAACTTTTTCTAAAAAATAAAGTTTTTGAGTTTTCAAGGCGTGCGGTTTTGATTATATTGACGGTCATGCTTCCTCGAGAAAAATTACTATTTAGTGGTGTCGCTTCGCTTTCTAATGACGAATTACTGGCGTTATTTCTGCGTACGGGTTCAGCCACCCAATCGGTGCATGAACTCAGCCAAGAGTTGCTCAAGCACTACCCTAATCTAAGTCAACTGGCTCGTACCACAGTGGAAGAACTCTGTCAAATTAAGGGCATCGGCACTGCCAAGGCCTGTGAGCTACTAGCTGCTGTTGAACTGGGCAAGAGAATCAGTCGCGAACAAATCCAAACCCAAAATATCACTCAACCTGAACAGTTAGCTGAGTATATTACTCCCCTCTTGCAACATGAACAGGTGGAAGTACTGATGTGCCTACCTGTGAATAGTCGTCATCAAATCCTCAGCATGCATGAGATTTCTCGTGGCACGATTAATCAAACCATTGCTCATCCACGTGATATTTTGCAACCTTGTTTGATTAAGCAGGCTTATGGTTTTTTTATCGTGCATAACCACCCCTCCGGTAATCCAGAACCTAGCTCTGCCGATGACCAACTCACAGCAAAACTTAAAGACGCCGCTGAACTCTTAGAGATTAAATTCCTTGACCATCTCATCATCGGTCAAAGCCAAAATGGAGAAGCTAATTATTACAGCTACCAGAGCCAAGGTAAGCTTTAAGACCAAATTTCTTGATCTATAAGTTGTTTTTGCGCCTGCTCTGCCCAACCACGGTTAGCTGCTGGAGAGGCTGGTGAGGGGTGGAGTATTTTTGCCAAATTTAAAGAATCTAATTCGTATTCTTGTTGGAGTTGTTTGGCTTTGTCGTGGGCATAGGCGCCTACGCCGACAATGGTTTCTATCTGGAGGATTTGGACGACTTGAGCTAGATGATTGAGGCAGTGCTGCTCGACTTGTTGGATGCGTTCTTGGGGGAGCTTATCAGGAGTGATGTTTTGCCCTCTGACCCCTAGCCAGATAATAGGGCAGTAATTCATCACTATATGCTCCTCAAAAAAATCAGTAGCCACAGGGTATTTCTGACTAAATAATCCCCATAACCTCTCCCCGCTCACCTCACTGCGCTCACAGGCAAAGCCCACAATCGGACGTTTGGCAAAAAATGTCTCTGGCTCCTCAACCAAATCAGGCAACTGCATCCAATCACGCACGGCTTCTACCTGACCAAATGGGATACCCGTCTGAGTCATACCAAAAGGGCCTGGGTTCATTCCTAGAAATAGCACTTTTTTAGGTTTAGTGGCAAATTGATCGAGGTAGGCATGGTAGACAGCGCCAGCATAATCCCATGGGTAATATATGTGAGCGACAGCCTCTACATCCTCAAAACTAATGGCTTTAAGTGCTTGATTGAGTTCATTGGCACTATCTTTTAATTGTTGCTGGATTGACATGGCTTATCTCTATTCTTATGCTGTGTTTGTGTTAGAAAATTCAGCTAAATATTCATCAAACTATCGCCATATTCTCATCATGGCAAGCTTGGACTCAACTGACGAAATAAAACTCCTTTCACAGATTGCTCAAGCAGTACAACTCGGGGCCGACATTATTGA
>DGJT01000040.1 GCA_002387565.1 Akkermansiaceae bacterium UBA4589
TAAGGATAATTCAATTTTGCCTTTGGGAGTAAATTTTTTTGAGTCTCCAACATAGTCGAGCCAATGTTCTTTGGGTATATGTTGCCACCCTTTTTTCACATTATGCCCTGCTTCTGCGTGACGAATATAATAAATCTCTAATCCAGCCTTAGCATCATTAATCATGATGCAACTGATCGTAGTAATAACAAGCAATGCCCCTATATTTTTAGTGAAAAAATTCATGAGCAAAATCTGATCTAAAAAAAACCAAAAAGCAATTTGAAAGTTGCTTATTTTCAGACAGGTAACATCTATCTTAACCTAAACCACTGAACCAAATAGTGAGAAACCAGTTGTGTCTTCTATCTTGACCTTGACCATCTGTCCAATAAGGCGCTCATGCCCTTCGAAATTAACAATTTTGTTATGAGAGGTTCGTCCCATGAGGCGCTGTTTATTATTCTTAGATAAGCCTTCACAGAGGATCACTTGCTCTGTCCCTAAAAACGCTTTGTTTTTGCTAATAGCAATATCCTCAACGACTTTGAGTAAGGCTTGATTGCGTTGCTCTTTGACCTTTTCATCAAGCTGCCCTTCCATTTCTGCTGCGGGAGTGTTCTTGCGCTTAGAATACCTAAATACAAAAGCATTATCAAATTTCAAGCGCTTAACCGTATCCACTGTATCTTGGAAATCTTGCTCCGTCTCACCAGGAAAACCTACAATAATATCTGTCGTAATCGCTAAATCTGGACGAGCGGCTTGCATCTTTTCACAAATCTCAACGAATTTGGCATTTTTATACGGGCGACGCATCGCTTTAAGAATACTATCACTACCACTTTGCATAGGAAAATGAATGTGACTACAGAGCTTAGGTAAATAAGTGAACGCTGCTACTAAATCATCTCGATAACCAATCGGGTGTGGCGAAGTGAATCGAATACGCTCAAGACCCTCAATAGCATGTACCGCCTCTAAGAGCTGCACAAAGGGAGACTTGCCATCTACTTTGTCAAATTCAGTTCGTCCATACAGGTTGACAATCTGACCGAGCAAGGTCACTTCCTTGACTCCTTTGGACACTAAATCTTTAACCTCATCGACAATTTCAGCCATGGGGCGTCCACGTTCCTTGCCTCTGGTATCAGGCACAATACAGAAACTACAACGCATATTACAGCCCTGCATGATTGAGACAAAAGCCGTTGGCTTTAACTCCTCCTCTATGTGACTCTTAATCGTATTTTGCGAATCGACTTCTTCGTCAATATCACAAATAGACTCTCCTTTAAAAGTAGCCGACAAATCATCCATACGTAATTCCATACGCTTAGATAGGATGCTGTCCACATAATCAAAGACCCTGTGGTATTTTTGTGTACCTACCACCACATCCAAATGAGGGATTTTCTTAAATAAATCCTGCCCATGACTCTGAGCCATGCATCCCATAAAACCATAGACGACATGAGGACGTTCGCGACGAAACTTACCCATAATCCCCATTTTTCCCAGAGCTTTTTGCTCTGCTTGATCACGCACTGAACAGGTATTAATAAGAACCGCATCTGCCTCCTGCTCATCAGACGTGACCGTATAACCACCATCTATAAACATCTGCGCCACTTGCTCAGTGTCACGCACATTCATTTGACAACCATAGGTTTTAATAAATACATTAGGCATAGCACTGCTATAGCAAGCGTCACTCAAAAAGTGAAGAGTGAAAAGTCAGGAATTTATATAGTTTTAGACTGTTTAGCTATTCATTGTTTTTAAATCATAAATTTATGAAGGTTTAATAGAGCACCTGTTAAATCAAGAAAACCGCTAGTTAGGTTTAGATACGAGACGTGTGGTTCTAACCCATTTAGCTATTCATTGTTTTTAAATGGCTAAATCATAGAGCTTTTATTTATTAAGCTCTATGATGGTTTTGAGAATCTAAGCGCTATGACGCAGAACCTTATGGCAAAGTGTAGAAAACCTACTCGAGACATAAGGGGACTGTTGAAAGTCTATCAATCATGACCATTTTAATAAAAGTTTTAGCATTTCTTCAAGTCAACGAAGTTGACTTGAAATTGAACAAAGGTAGCCGTTGTTCTTTTTGCTATAAGTTTTGTCGCTTCCTTAGCGGTATGTCTATACACGCTTGCAGTCGTTCCTCACTTATAGCAAAATTAACCAACGGGCTCATAATCGCTACACTTTCAACAATCCCATAAGGCAAGTCTAAGGAAGAGCGCTTAGAGCTCAAAAGAGCCTCTTAAAAACCTTAAAACTTGTTTAAGGAGTTAGATAACAGCTAAACACAGCTTGTATTGAGATTTTAAGTCGTTTAGCTATTCTTTATTTTTAAATGGCTAAATCATAGAGCTTTTATCCTAAAGCTCTATGATGGTTTTGAGAATCTAAGCGCTATGACGCAGAACCTTATGGTGAAGTGTAGAAAACCTACTCGAGACATAAGGCAAGTCTAAGGAAGAGCGCTTAGAGCTCAAAAGAGCCTTTAAAAAAGGTGCTTGGTCCCCCTATAAGCCGAATTCTGTCAAAACCCACCACTGTGCGAAAGTCGGTGGTGGCGATGATTATTTATCTTAGATAATGAATCATGACTTCTATTCAAAATCTACCTTAGCGAACTAAGATGCGACTAATACCCGGAGATGCAACGAGCGAGCCACTCTTCTCCTGTTATGTCTTGCACTGCGAGGGGTTTACCTAGCCTCCTTTGTTACCTCTGGAGCGGTGGGCTCTTACTCCACCTTTTCACCCTTACCTTACTTGCGTAAGGCGGTTTAATTTCTGCGGCACTTTCCGTCGAGTATTGCTACTCTCCCTTGTTTTCACAAGGCTCGCTGCTCTGTAGTGTTCGGACTTTCCTCTAGCTCATAAAGAGCTAGTAATCACCCGGGGAACCAAGCGGATTTAGTCAAGAGCTTAACTTGGAAAATGAAAAGTTAAAAATTCAAAAATATTCAAGTTTTTAATAGTTCCTTACATTAGAACTCTTTGTTATTTGAGCACAAAAAAAGCAGCTTGAATTTAGCTGCTTTGAGTAATTTATATTAAATTATGTTTAATTAGACTTGGCTCCGGTGGTTGGGGTCGAACCAACGACCTAATGATTAACAGTCACCCGCTCTACCACTGAGCTACACCGGAAAATCCAAGTCTAAATTACCCTGCCGAGGCAAGGTGGAGAGTTTCTATCTTATCTCTAAAATGATTTCAAGTCTATTTTACAAAAAATATTTTGAAAGATTTACTTAGCTTTAAAATAACTTTCTATAAAGCCAAATACATCTTTGGCTTGTTCTACTCTAGTGAGTAATTCTAGCTGTTTGGAAATGATAATTGGCTGCTCTGATTCAACTACAGAACTTAATCCATGAGAGCCTTTAATAATGGTCGCGTCTAAACCTATGACATCTAATAAAGCTCTAAACCCTAACTTTTTCTTAAGTAGGAATTTAATAATTTTGAGTTTAGCCCCTTTGAGGTTGGGATCTATGAATAGCTCTGTAGGGTCATAGCCTATTTTACGGTGAATATCGATGCAACGTGCGTAATCAGGAGCTAGCTTATCATCTAACCAATAATAATAAGTGAACCATGCTTGCGGTTCAGCAGTGACAATGATGTCTCCTGATCGCTCATAAGCTACTGAACCTGGCTCATAAAGCTCTTCACGTAGTTGCACGCCAGCGACTCCTTGGGTTTCTTTTAATAAACCTAAAACCTTAGCTTTATGGTTTTCGCTTTTTAGGTAAACATGAGCTATTTGATGATCAGCTACGGCAAATACCTCTGACATACCTAAGTCTAAGGTCTCCAACCCCAGTTCATCCTTGATTTGTAACCAGCCTTGCTCTCTAAAAATACGATTCAGATGTACAGGAGTGGTTACTTCTGAGATGCCGTACTCTGAAACGATAACAGGTTCTACCCCTTGTTGTTCTAAATCTTCTATGAGATTCATCAGCACATCATCAATTTCGGCAATACAGGCTGCGGTCTTATTTTTATCTGAGCCAAAACGTTGTAAATCATAATCTAGATGAGGTAAGTAGACTAAGGATAAGTCAGGCTGATATTTACTCTCAACCCAGCGTGCTGAATCAGCAATCCATTGTGAACTAGGGATACCTGCTCTAGGTCCCCAAAAGCTCATAAACGGAAATGCACCTAAATCTGCTTTGATTTCCTCACGCAAGGTCATGGGGTGAGTGTGGATATCAAAAACCTTTCTACCATCGGCAGGATAGAGCGGACGAGGTGTAATCGTAATATCTGCCGTTGAATACATATTGTACCACCAAAAAAGCTTAGCACAGGTGAATTCTGGACTTTCTGCTTTGAGTTTATCCCAGATTTTCTCTCCTTTGACTAGATGATTACTCTGTTTCCAGAACTTGACTTCGGCGGCTTCTCTATCATACCAGCCGTTAGCCACAATACCGTGTTCGTTCACGCCCTGCCCTGTAAGCATGCTGGATTGAGCACTACAGGTGACTGCTGGAAATTCAGGGGTAAAACTCTTGACCTGTGCTGCATTACTTTGAATCCAAGCATTGAGTCTAGGCATACCTCTATCTAAAATCGACTGGCTTAACCCGACCACATTCATAAGAGCGAGCCTTTTTGAGACAACTGAAACTTGATTATTCATAGATTATAGACTACCTTTCTTAGATATGAAATCGATTCTTCATTCTAAAAATATCTTATTTATTAGTAAGTATTTACTAGTTGGCTTACAAGTTCTTTTTCTCGTAAGCTGCATATCTTCTCAACAAGTCACTCAAATGGGCTTGGCTGAGTTTCAAAACATCAAAGAAAAACAAAAAATTTCAAAAAATCAAACCTACAAAAAACAAGTAGAGCGAGTGAGTAAACGACTGCTTCAAGCTATGGGAGAGACTGGGGAGTGGGAATTTGTGGTCTTTGAGGATGACACCCCCAACGCCTTTGCTCTACCAGGTGGTAAGGTTGGTATACACACAGGTATTTTCCAAATCACTAAAACTGATGCAGGTCTAGCTACTGTCCTTAGCCATGAAATTGCGCACGTTCTCCAAGGTCACTCACTCTCTCAGGTCAATAAAGCCCAAGGAGTTGGGTTAGCTGGCCTCGCTATTAATGTTATTTTGCTGCAATCAGACGCAGACAAACAAACTATAATCAGTACTAACCAAGCTTATGCAGCTCTTACTCAAATAGGCTTCATGCTACCTAATTCAAGAGCACATGAGTATGAGGCTGACATCGTTGGCATGCAATATATGGCAAAAGCAGGCTATAATCCAGCAGAAGCTGTTAAATTATGGGAAAGATTTGCTGACTATAATAAGAAAAAAGGGAAATCTACTACTCCAGAGTTTCTACGTACACATCCATTAGATGCAAGCCGCATCAAGGCGCTACGACAAGAGCTACCAAAAGCCAACGCTATTTATCAAAGAAGCAAAAGCTAATTTTAGCAAGTAGTCATATTATCAACTACTTTTTAATGATAGACAAGATCCAATCATTACCATCACCCTTAGTCACTTCAGCTTTTAAGTCTGAGGCTAATTGGTAAAAATTAAATGTCACATCAGCATCAAGTATTTTTCCTGTACCTCTATTATCAATCAGAGGTAGTTCAATAGGTCTTCGTAGTAATGATAAATTAAAATTCACAATAGCATTTCTCAAGTTACTAGTGCCAGTAGCACCTTGCTCTATGATAATTTGAGTATAATCACGACTTAAAATACTCCAATTAATAGTAGTCTGAGCTATTTCGCCTGCACTTATATGCATATTTTTATCACCATATTCATAATATTCGTCATGATCGTAGCTAACTAACTCTTCAATTGAACCTAGTAATATCTTACCACCTGTCAAATTGATTTCTACAGGCTGCTCACCATAGCCACAGAAGAATCTATGAGTTCTAATAATGCCTCCAGTCATATTAAATTTTGCTGGGTTATGAGCCAACCACGTATCTGAACTTTTTCCTCCTACAAAAAATTGGCCACAGATTAACTCGCCACCACTCATATTAAATTCAACTGGGGTCATTGGGTCTCGCCTATCTAAATCAGGAGTCCCAGCACCTAAAGAAAAGTTTCCAGCTAATAATAAGTAAGCCCCTTCTTTAAAGTCGAACTTGGTTAATTCAAGAACTTCTTCGCTATTGTCGCCCACTGTTAGCCAAAATAGCTGGCTTCGAGACGATTTAGTGAAATCATCTTGCAACACAAAGTGACCTCCATTTTTCAAAACTACTGAGTCCATAGTTTTAGGAAAACCATTTCCACGCCAATTCCCTTTTTTCATAAAGTCGCCTTGGTATATAAGATTAACAGAGCTGCGACTACGAAAATCTTCAGCTATAAGATTATGATAAAAAAAGCAAAAGAGAATAATATAAATTAATTTCATACATTAACTATATGAGTACATTTTTTTTTGTAAATATAAAAATTTTAATAAATGCAACTAAACGATTTATAAATTAAACTTTGCGCATCAAGTTTCACGTAAAGTAATAAAAAACTATATATATTATTTTAGATAACCACTACTTTTTAGTGATAGACAAGATCCAATCATTAC
>DGJT01000042.1 GCA_002387565.1 Akkermansiaceae bacterium UBA4589
TGGCTGCTTTATCTGCGAGCAAGTACAACCCTGTGTTACGTGAGTTTTATCAGAGATTAGTAGCTAACGGTAAACCTAAAAAAGTAGCTCTTACTGCGGTTATGCGTAAGTTATTATGTCACCTCAATAACACCATGTCTAAGTACCTAGAAGACCAAAAATTAGTCGCCTAATAAGAAAGCTTTAAAAGACAGTTGCTAAAGGGCTGTCACTATGTTCCAGTCTTATCAGCTCCCTATTCGGTCTCTGATTTGACGCTTCGCATACTTGACAAATGGATGGGCTGCGCCTAACTTCAAGCAATCAATGATATGGAAAAATTACTAACTTCAAATTTGAAACTGGGCATTATCTCTGGTGGGCAATTGGGTAAGATGCTCATTCAAGAGGCGAGCAAGTGGGGGATTGCGAGTTATATTTTAGATAATGATGAGGAGTGTTCGGCTAGAGGAGTTGCCTCACATTATGTTAAGGGTAGTAACTTAGATTTTGAGGCGGTTTATGAGTTTGGCAAGCTAGTGGATGTGCTGACTTTTGAGTTAGAGAATATTAATATAGAAGCCTTGAAAAAGCTCAAGCAAGAGGGGTACAAGATTGCTCCGAGTCCTGAGATACTAGAGTTGATTCAAGATAAGGGCTTACAAAAACAGTTTTATCAAGACAATGGGATTCCTACTTCTAGCTTTGAGCTGTATGAGTCGAAATCAGCGGTTTTAGCCGCTATTGAGAGTGGAGCTATTGAATTTCCTTTTGTGCAAAAACTACGCAAAGGAGGCTATGACGGGCGCGGGGTAGCTGTGATTAGTACATCTGACGATGTCGATAAATTGCTCGATGGAGCCTGCGTGATTGAGACCAAGGTCGCGATTGAAAAAGAAATATCAGTTGTTGTCGCACGCAATCAAAATGGTGAGGTCAAATGCTACCCTGTAGTAGAGATGCTTTTCGACGCTAAGGCTAATTTGGTTGATAAACTGATTTGTCCTTCGTTAGTCAGTGATGAACAAGCGCAAAAAGCGTTAGATGATGCGAGCAAGATTATCGAGCTGCTCGATATGCAAGGTTTGCTTGCGGTTGAGTTTTTCGTAGATACTAACGGTGATGTCATTGTTAATGAAATGGCGCCAAGACCGCATAACAGTGGTCACCATACCTTTGAGAGTGTGATGACATCTCAGTTTGAGCAGCATTTACGTGCCGTACTTAACTTGCCTTTGGGCAGTACTGCGATTAAACTACCTTCAGTGATGATAAATATCCTAGGGGCTGAGGGTTATGAAGGCCCTGTGCATTATGAAGGCTTAGTCGAGAGTATGGCCATCGAAGGGGTCAAGATTCATATCTATGGCAAAAAAATCACCAAGCCTTATCGCAAGATGGGGCACGTCACTATCATGGCTTCTTCTCTAGAAGAGGCACAAGAAAAAGCCGAAACTGTTAAGCAACTCATCAAAGTAACATCATGCAAAAAAAATTAGTAAGTATCGTCATGGGGTCAGATTCTGATCTGCCTATCATGAAACAGGCAGCAGAAGTGCTGGGAGAATTAGGGGTTGAGTGTGAGATTGACATCGTGTCGGCACATCGCACTCCTGAGAAGCTTTATGAATTTTCCTCTAAGGCGCACACTAGAGGTGTGGCTGTAATTATTGCAGGAGCCGGTGGCGCTGCGCATTTACCAGGTATGGTGGCGGCTATATCACCTCTACCGGTGATTGGTGTGCCTATCAAGTCTAGCAACTCTATTGATGGCTGGGACTCAGTACTTTCTATCTTACAGATGCCAAATGGTGTTCCTGTAGCTACAGTAGCTCTTAATGGAGCTAAGAATGCAGGTATTCTCGCCGCTCAAATCATATCGACTATGGATAGTGAGGTGCAAAATAATATCTTAGCTTATAAACAAGTTATGAAAGAGCAGGTAAATACCAAATCAGCTAATTTAAATAAATAGCACTTTTAAGGTTAAATTGTTGAGTCATGAAAGGGCTCAACTTTGTTACTCATAGGAAGTTTATTTATTACCTTAATGCAAATTATTTATGGTAAGATGCTATTGGTGAATCCTTGGTGTTTTATACTCAATCTATAATTTACAAATTATCTTGATTGGGTTAAGGTCTGTGCATGCTTGAGACCAACCCTTCACGTCAGGAACTACTAGAAACAGGCTTAGATTTATTAGACTCAACTTTAGAAGAGATATCCTCTTGTTTAGTTGTCGCTCTAAAGCAACTAGGACAGGATGAATTACTAGACTATATTCCTTGGAGAAAGGATGCTAAACCATTAAGTGAAGCGACTCATATATCTACAGAGCTTATGGCTCAGCTCTATTCATTGAGCTTTCAAATTCTCAATATGGTCGAGGAGAGGGTTGCGAGTCAAATTAAGAAACAGCGTGAAGATAGTCTAGGTGCGCATTCTATTCGTGGTAGTTGGGCTGAGACTATTTGGAAACTCAAGCACGAGCTTAATCTCAACGAAGATCAAGTTTTAGAAATTTTAGACCAAGTTCAAATTGAGCCTGTATTTACAGCTCACCCGACTGAGGCCAAGCGCCTGACTGTGCGTGAGTGGCATCGCCGTATCTATCTGCAACTTTTAGAATTAGAAGACACCACCAAAGGCAGTCTCGATTACGACCGCATTAAGAAAAAGATAGCCATGAGTTTAGAAGCTCTGTGGCTCACAGGAGAGATTCACTTGGTGCGTCCTAATATTAATGATGAATTGCGTAATGCTTTGTTTTATCTGCGTAAGCGTTTTCCTCAAGTACTAAAAACTTTAGGTTCTAGCTTTATTGGTCCATGGAAGGAAGCCGGTTATGACGAAGAAAAGTTTCTTGAGTACCGTCGTGCATCTGGTGCCTTATCCTCATTTGGAATTTGGATTGGTGGTGACCGTGACGGTCATGGCTTAGTCACCGCTGAAGTAACTAAGAGTACTCTCTATGAATTACGCAAACAGGCGGTGAAGCTCATGCGTGATGAGTTAGAATTCTTGGCGCGTCAGTTGAGTATTACGACGCACAACTCAGCCTTGCCAGTTAATCTTGAAAACAGACTCTTGGCACTCAGAGAAGAACTCAAAGATCATCCAGATGCTTACAAAGTACTTGAATATAATAAGTATGAGCCGTGGAGAGAAATTCTCTATTGGATGAAAAATAAGCTCGATTTCGATGTCAAGTTCGAAGACGGAGGTTACGTCACTAAAGAAGCGCTCGATGCAGATTTAAAACTTATCCATGAAAGTCTTATTGAGGTAAAAGCTCATTTGATTGCTGATGAGTTTATTGTACCACAACGTCGTTTATTGAGTATCTTTGGTTTGCAGTTAGCTCGCTTGGATATCAGACAGAATTCAGATTTCCATGATTTAGCCGTCGGACAAATACTCGCTCTCGCTGGCAAAGAAGATACAGACTTTAAAGATTGGACAGAGGAGCAACGTCTCGCCTTCCTTAATGAACAACTTAATCAAGAGCAAACCTTACTCAACTCAGGGCAGGTGTTAGATGCTCAGTCGCCTAATGCTCAAGCTGTGCTTGATTGTTACCGTGTGATTGCTGAGTTTAGTCAGGAATATGGCATCGATTGCTTAGGTAGTTTGATTGTGTCAATGACACGCAGTGTTTCTGATTTATTAGTGGTGCATTTCTTGGCCAAAGAAGCTGGACTGAGTACCTGGGATAAAAATTACTGGAGTTGTCCGTTACAAGTCGTTCCATTATTTGAAACCATGGATGATTTAGATATGTCAGCTGAACTCATGGATACTTACTTGAGCGCTAGTATCGTCAGAGCACAGGGTCAAGCCAAGCAACAAGTGATGTTGGGTTATTCAGACTCCAATAAGGATTGTGGTATTTTATCCGCTACTTGGGCCTTATTTAGAGCGCAAGAAGCACTCACACAGATTGGGGCTAAGCACGGTATTATGCTTGAGTATTTCCACGGTCGAGGTGGTACGATTTCTCGTGGTGCAGGCCCTACCAATTGGTTCCTCAAGGCCTTGCCACATGGCTCGTTACAAGGGCGTTTTCGTATGACAGAGCAGGGGGAAACTGTCGCTCAAAAATATGCGAACCCGAGTACAGCACAAGAGAACTTAGAATTGCTTATTGCAGGTGTTACGGTGACTACGGCTCAGCATAAGTACGGTACACCTAAAGAAATTGACTTTAGAGATATGCTTAATGACCTTAGTGCTACAAGTCAGCAGACTTACCAGAGTTTATTGGCTGCGGATAATTTCATTGCTTTTTATCGTCAAGCAACCCCTATTGATGCTTTGGAAAATGCACGTATTGGTTCTCGCCCTGCACGTCGTGTGGATGTGAATAGTTACAGCCTCGATGATTTGCGTGCGATTCCTTGGGTGTTTTCATGGACGCAATCTAGATTCTACTTACCAGGTTGGTTTGGTGTAGGTTCAGCTCTTGAGAATTTAAGTCAAACCGATAGCAATGGTATTGAAACTCTCAAAAAAGCCATCAGTGAGCATGACTTCTTGCGTTATGTATTTACGAATATTGAAATGAGTTTGAGATCAGCTGATTTGGAATTGATGCATGCTTATGGCGCTCTAGTTCAAGATAAAGCTATAGCAGAGGAATTTCTCACTCCTATTGATACAGAATACAAGCTCACTGCTAAATGGGTGCGTGAACTCTTTGGTAAAACTATTGAAGAGCGCCGTCCACGTGTCGCCAAAACACTAGAACTAAGAGAAGAATCCCTTAAACTACTTCATTTACAGCAAATCGCGCAGATTAAAAAGTGGCGAGGTTTGCTAGCAGAAGGAAAGCCTGAGGAAGCAGAAGAATTCTTCCCTCAGATTTTACTATCTATTAATGCGATTGCTAGTGGGTTACGTACAACAGGTTAACCTATAAATAACTCACAATTAATGTTAAATATTAGAGAGCAGTTTCCCATATTAAAACAAAAAATTAAGAATCAGTCTGATCTTATTTATTTTGATAATGCGGCCACGTATCAAAAACCTCAAGAGGTGATTGATAAGATTAGTGAGTATTACTCAGCAACGAATTCTAATATTCATCGTGGTGTACATCATTTATCACAGGTAGCCACGACCGCTTATGAAGAGTCTCGAGATCTCATAGCTGAGTTTATCAATGCTAAGAATTCTAAAGAGGTTATTTTTACCAGTGGTTGCACTGAGGGGATTAACCTCGTGGCGACTATCTTAGAAAAAGCAGCTTACTTAAAAGCAGGTGATGAAATAGTGGTTTCAGGTTTGGAGCACCACTCCAATATCGTGCCGTGGCAAATGCTCTGCGAGGCAACCGGAGCAACTCTAAAGTACGTGCCTGTAGCTCAAGATGGAGCGATTGATTGGGAGCAGGGGCTAGAGCTCATTACTGAGCGTACTAAATTAGTGGCTATCACTCATTTATCCAACGCCTTAGGAGTTAAGCCACCAGTAGAAACATATATAGCTAGAGCCAAACAACAAGGAGCTCTCACTCTCGTGGATGGTGCACAATGGGTGGCTCACTACCCGCTTGATGTTCAGGCGTTAGGGGCTGATTTTTACGTGTTTTCAGGACATAAACTCTATGGGCCTACAGGTACAGGAATCCTCTGGGGTCGAGAAGAATTGCTCGATGAACTCCCTCCTTACAAAGGTGGAGGAGAGATGATAGCTGAGGTGACTTTTGCTAAAACCACTTACAATGTATTACCGAATAAATTTGAGGCAGGTACGCCCAATATTTCAGGAGGTATTGCTCTTGCTCAAGCGGTGAAATTTACTCAGAGCTTAGACTGGGAGGCTGTGGCTAAGCACGAAAAAGCTCTCACTCAATTAGCCTTACAAGGTCTAGAAAGTTTAGATAATATTGAATTATACACAGCAAGTGTTGAGCCTAGTGGGTTAGTATCTTTCAATGTTAAAGGAGTGCATCATTACGATGTAGGTACTTTGCTTGATCAGTTTGGTATTGCTGTACGTACAGGTCATCACTGTTGTCAGCCACTCATGCAACAGCTAGGAATTACTGGAACAATTCGTGCCTCATTTGCTTGTTACAATACACTCGAGGAGGTTGAGATTTTCTTAGAAAAGCTTAAAAAGTCTTTATTGCTTTTGTCTTAAATACACCTGAAATAAAATTATTATGAAAAATGTCTTTGTCAATATTCTGGCTGCCTTAGGAGGGATTTACCTTATTCAGATTATAGGCGGTATTTTAATCATGGTAGCTTTATTCGTAGCTAGCACAAAAACTTACACAACTAGCTATAACGACTTTTCATCAATACTTGATTCTGGGGGCTTAACTGAAAAAGTCGTTAGCAAAGGTTCAATCACTGAGAAAATAAGACTTATAGAAGTAGAAGGAGTGATTTCTGATTACCGTGATTATGAGAGTCAGCCTTCGATGGTAGAGAGCTTTAAAGAGCAACTTGACCAAGCTTTAGAAGATAATGCGACTAAAGCTATTTTGGTGAGAATTAAATCTCCAGGTGGTGAAGTTACCGCCTCAGATAAAATGTACGAATCTCTCAAAGAAGCAGCATCTAAGAAACCTACCCTCGTTTATCTTGATGGTATTGCCGCTTCTGGTGGCTATTACCTCGCCTGTGGAGGTGAGCATATTATGGCTTCTCCAACTACGATTACAGGTAGTATCGGTGTGATCATTCAATCACCTAAATATCAAGAAATGCTAGGCAAAGTGGGCGTGGAAATGCGTGTCTATAAGAGTGGGCCACACAAAGATATCCTCAGCGGAGCTCGTAACATGACAGCTACAGAGGATTCTATCATCCAAGAGATGGTCGAGGAATCTTATGTACGCTTCATTAATATTGTTTCTGAATCTAGAGGCATCGATGAAGCCACTTTGCGTAGTTATGTCGCTGATGGACGTGTGTACTCAGGTGCTACAGCTAAGGAGCTCAAAGTAGTGGATAGCTTAGGTTACCAAGAAGATGCGATTGCCAAACTCAAAGAAATTGCTAATATCCCTGATGCTCAAGTCATCAAGCATTATTATAAGCCAAGTATTAATGACTACTTGAGTTTATTTGGAGCTAAATTCACAGGCAAAACAGAGGTCAATGTCAACCTATCAGGTGTGTCAACTAATCTTAAAGCAGGGATGCCTTACTACCTATCTCCACTTCATATTTCTGAATTTTAATAGCTATGACCGTCGCTGAATCATTAAAACTTATTGCTCAAGGTACGAGCCAAATTATTAGCACCGAAGAACTCGAAAAAAAGCTCCAAGAAGGCAGACCTCTACGAGTCAAGCTAGGTGTAGACCCAACTGCTCCAGATATTCATTTAGGACATAGTGTTGCTCTAGAGAAATTACGTCAATTTCAGAGCTTGGGACATCAAGCGGTACTTATTATTGGTGATTTTACTGCTACTGTTGGTGATCCTACAGGGCGCTCTGTCGCTCGTCCTCCGATCACTCGTGACGAGGTGCTTGCCAATGCTAAGACTTACACTCAGCAAGCATTTAAGATTCTTGATGAATCTAAAACAGAGATTGTTTACAACGGTGAATGGTTTCGTAAAATGACGTATGAGGAAGTCCTCAAGCTCAACGCACGAGTCACTTTGCAACAAATGCTCCAACGTGAGGACTTCAAAAAACGTGTTAAAGAAGGAACTCCAGTATCCATTCACGAACTCCAATACCCTATCATGCAGGGTTGGGATTCAGTGATGGTCAAAGCAGATGTGGAAATTGGCGGTACAGATCAATTGTTTAACAACCTCGTTGGCCGTGAATTACAAAAAGCCGAAGGCCAACCCCAGCAAGTGGTTCTCCTCATGCCATTACTCGAAGGTTTAGATGGGGTCAAAAAGATGTCTAAATCCTACGGCAACTATATCGGAGTCAATGAAGCACCTAATGACATGTTTGGTAAGGTCATGAGTATCTCTGATGAACTCATGGGGCGTTACTACACATTGCTTCTTGGGCAAACTCTAGATGAGAGTCTACATCCTATGGATGCTAAAAAATCCTTAGCTAAATCAATCGTCACACGTTACCATTCGACTGACTTGGCAGAACAAGCTCTCATCAATTGGGAGAGTCAATTTTCTAAAAGGGATTTAGCATCTAGTGACTTACCAGAGCTAGAACTCAGCGCATTTGACTCAGCCGAGAATTTAGTCCAAATAGTCAGCATTGCTTATGAGCAAGCGTTTAGCATTAAGCGCTCTAATGGAGATATCAAAAAGCAGCTCATAGCCACAGGGGCGATTCAGCTCAATGAAACCAAGCTCACAGATATTCATGCTAAACCTAAATTGAATGCAGGCGATGTACTCAAGATAGGCAAAAAGCACGCTATTCGCATTAAATAACTCACCACTAACTTCATGAATCAGCATATCAACCAAGCCTACGAGGAAGCTCTCAAAAACTTGGTTGATAGCATCCTACAAATTGGAGCTGAGACTTTTAGTCATGTTGATATAGCCATTAAAGGTTTGCTCACTAGTAATATTGAGTTGTGTAATCAAGTCATTCACAATGATGAGCATATCAACCAAATGGACAAGCTCATCACCCAGCGAGGTTTAGATATTTTAACCCGCTTTAACCCATTAGCAGGAGATCTACATCAAACAGTGCAGGGAATACTTATCAGCACGCATTTTGAACGTATAGGTGACCATGCTGCCAATATTGCTAAGTATTCTAAGTATATCATTTCAGAGCGTGAAGTCCCTGAAACCAAGAGTATAGAAGCCCTATACTCACTGACCTCTGAATCCATTCAAATGGCGATCATGAGCTACCGTAACCAAGATGCCAAACTAGCTCAAAGCATCATAGACCAAGACTCCATACTCGACCTCAAGTGCTCAGAATACATCAAAAGTCTCACCAAAGCCATGAATCAAACCGATTCCACCTACAACCAAGCCTTTATGAACCTCATTTTCATAACAAGGTGTTTGGAGCGTATAGGGGATCTATCGACCCTCATCGTCAAAGACGGCGTCTTGAGATAATCTAGCGGCTCTTTTAGCGATGTTGCCCTCGCTGTCTAACTTTCGCAGTGCTCGAGTAGCTTTTTTCTACACTGTGCGCTACGATTTCTCCATCAATGGCAACATCATCTAAAATAGCTCGCTAGCTTTAGGTGTATGGTCAGTATCAATGCTCAGCTTTGCTAGTTATTCAATCATCTCAGTTAAAATAACTAGAAAACTTTATGGATTGATATCTCAGCTTAGCTCGTTAAACTGTCAGAATGCAGGAGTTCAGGATAGATAAGCAGTTTATTAATATTTTTAAACTAGGGATTGTGGTGTTTAGTTTTTTTGCTATTTTTTCTTTGTTACTACCTATTTTACCTGAAGATGAGAAGTCTGAATCGATAGGTATAAGTGATGAAGCTTTAAGTATTTTAGGTTTTGCCTTTTTTGGTTGTGCCACATGGCTTACTTTTATTTGTCTTCAGAAGTGTAAAAAAGCTAATATTTTAGTCGATGATCAAGGTATTTGGTATAAGCATTTATCTAGGGAAGAAAGGCTTATTAAGTGGAGCGAAATTAGCAAAATAAAAGAGAGGGCTAACGCTCAATGTTTGGAGCTTTTTAATTCTAGGAATGAAAAGTTAATACGCATTGAATATCAAATCATAGATTTTTTTAAATTAAGGCAAATAATAGAGCAAAAGGTTGCTGTAGTTTCTTTAGAAGGAAGGGATGATTTAAATAGATTCACTAAGCCAAAATATTACCATATTATTAGTTTAACTTTATTAGGAGTCTTCGCAGCGTTAGGGCTTGGTTTGATGATAACTGAAAGCTTCTTAATAGGTTTTATATTTCTCATATTTATGATGCCTATATTATGTTTGGAATATATTAAAGCTCCTTGCGCTATTTATATAAACAAAGATTCTTTTAGTATTTATTACCCACTAAAATATAAAATAATTAAATTTACAGATGTATCTACTATTCAAATTTTTAAAATTCCCCAACATTATGGAATTTCAATTCCTCAGATAGAAATAAAATTAATTAAAGGTAAAACTATTAAACTAAAAGCATTTAAAGAAGAGCCTTACGGTATGTTAGATTCATTAAAAAAAGCAGTAAAAAACAAGTAATTATGTCTCAATCTATCATCACTCGTTTTGCGCCGTCGCCTAGTGGGGATTTACATGTGGGGCATGCATACAGTGCGTGGCTGATTGAGCAGTTTGTGCAGAGTAATAGGGCGTTAGGTTTAGCTGTAGCTGAACCTTTGTTGCGTTGGGAGGATATAGATCACACGCGTTGTTCTGTGGAGTCGGAGCAGAGTATCATAGAGGATTTAGAGTGGTTAGGTTTTAGTTATAACCAGTCACAACCGTGCTTGCGTCAAAGCGAGAGGCTAGCTATTTATGCTCAAGCTTTGGAAGCTCTCAAAGACCAAGGTGTCGTGTACCCGTGTTTCTGCACGCGTAAGGAGATTAAACAAGCATTGGAGGAGTATGATAATGCTCAAGCTCAAGAGGTAGACAGTATACTTAATGCTCCACATACGCTTCATAGGGAGGCTTACCCAGGCACTTGTAAGCATTTAAGTGAGGAACAGCGCCGAGAGCTACTGGCTAGCGATAAAGCTTATTCTTGGCGCATAGATAGCAAAAAAATACGTGAGCAATTGGAAAATCAAGGTTTAGAGTTAAGTTTTAATGATTTAACGCAGGATGATGTCACTGCAGTGAATTGGGATTTAATAGAAGACACCGTGATTGCGCGCAAAGATGTGGCGACCTCTTATCATCTAGCGGTGATTATTGATGATGATGCACAGGGGGTTACGCACGCCATTAGAGGTGAAGATTTGCGGGAGACAACTCACTTGCATCGAGTTCTGCAAGAGTTGCTTAACTTATCTACACCAACCTATATTCACCACCCGCTGCTCTATAATGATGCGGGTAAGCGCCTGAGTAAAAGAGATCAATCAACGACCATTAAACAGCTAAAATCTCAATACGCAACAGCCGCAGAGTTACTTCAAGCTCAATTGCTCAAGTATCAGCAGAATTGGCAAAGTCTTACATCTATCTGTAAGCAAAGTATTACAGGTTAAAACTTTAGACCTTATACCTTAGGCTGGAGCCAGAGGTTTTCGTGGAGTTCCCAGCTGTCAGTTTCTGTTGGGGGTAATGATATGCCGGGAAGGATTCTGCCCCAGGTGCCTTCTTTCTCACCTATTTCTTCTGCCCACCCTGATGGTTCAGGCTCTCCAGTCGCTAGAGGCATAGATAGAGATATGAGGGCGTCTTGGTACTGATAGCTCGGTAAAATGTGCCAGTTATTATCCTTTAGCTGATTGAGGCTTGCTGGTAGATGTGTGTGGTTGTCCTCGTTGATAAAGTAGACGTATTGTTTAGTTTGTGGTTTAGATTGTTTTTTGTTTAGGTCTGTTTCTAGACGATTAATCCAGTTGATGAGTTGAGTCGAGCCTATCCAAATATTCTGCGGTTTTGATTTCTTGGAGTACTGTGTATAGTAGCTCTCAAACTGTTGTTGTGTATCAAAAAAGCTGATGAGTCCACCAAAGCGAGCTTGGAAGAAACTGAAGGTTTCTTGGAGGGTTGCACTGAGTTGTTGAGTGTGAATCAAGAAATGTACTTTTTGAGTATTAGCGATGCAGTAAGTACGATGCAAACGATGAGCATTGATTTGAGCAAGACGAGAGAATTTCTGTGTGAGTTGAGGGAAATGGACGTTATCGTAAGCATCAATAGTGTGTTCAATACATTCGTTGGCGAGCCCTGATAAACTTGTCTGTAGAGCGGCTTGACTGATATTGCTACTATCAATGGGCTCTCCTATATTAACCAGAGTAGGGTAGGCTCTTTTGCCGGCTAAATACTTGAAATACTTACCACCACTAAAGCCAAACCAAGTAATCCAGCTACCATCTACATAGATAGGTTGAGCTTTTGATTTAGATTTTCGCAGAATGAGGATGACGCCTTTTTGAATTTCATTGAGTGCACCACTGCGACTCAACCTGCCTTCGGGGAAGAAGCCAATCACTGAGCCTTCTTGGAGAGCTTCGATGGTTTTCTTAATGGCTTCTTTGGCTCGAGAGGGTCGAATAGTGAGAGTGTTAAAGTATTCGGTGAGTTTTTTAAGTATGCCTTTGGATAGATTAGCATCCATCACAAAGCGAATACGACGTGGATAACTCGTAGAGAGAAAGAACACATCTGCGTAGTTAACATGGTTAGGTGTGAGGAGCACACCTTCATCTCTGATAATGCGCTCATGGTTAAGTGGTAGAGCAGGAATTTTGTAGTGTGAATGCCACCAATTACTAAACCATTGCATGAGTCTGTACTGGTCTTGGATAAACTCTGGGGTATTGAGGGTTAGGTAGTTTTTCCAGATATAATAAGCGACTACAATACCTAATACGGTAGTGGTGTAGCAGGCTACTTGTACGTTAAATCCACTCACTTGCAACCCAAGGCATAAAATGACAGCAATAATACCAAACACACAGTTAAGTGCATTACTTAATGATAAGATTCTACCACGAGTAGCAGCTGGTGCATGTTGCTGTATATAGGCATTAACTGGAACAAACCAAAATGTCGCTGTAGCAGCTGCAAGGAAATAAGAAAGGTAGACAGGGAGCATTTTGTCTAAGCCACTTTGTTCGGCAATGAGATAAGCAGGGTATAATTCAAGGCTAGTAAACACAAACAGTAGAGACCCAATGAGCGCAATCCATAGACGGACTTTTTTGCTGCCTAGAATGGTGGCTGCTACTGAACCTGCAATGAGGCCTAAGCTAAGTGCAATCGTTATTTTAGAAGCGATAGGCCCAAAATCAACAGAGGTAGAGGCTGCTAGCTCTTTGGCAACTCGAATCAAGAGTAAGTTGATATAGCCTGCTATACCGTAAAAGCAAGCTAGCATAAGAATGCCTTTAAATAGTTTGGGGTGCTCTTGTGGAATACTTAAAATCTCTGACCATTTGGCAAATTTAGCTTCTTTTTGATGAACTACTGAAATATGGCGCTTGGGAGGTAGAATAAAACTTAGCACAAGGGGTACCAGTGAAAAGGCTAAGAGAATTGTGAATATATTTTCTAATGATAACCAAGCTGCAAAGGGAGCATCCGTATGCTCCTTTTTAAAATGGTTAAACCACATCATGCCGATAATTTGACCTACACAGATAGCTAATAGGTTAGTTGATTCAATCAAACCGGAAGCTAGACTGAGCTTTTCAGGTCCTGAGAGGTCTTTAGTGATAGCTTTTTTAGCCGGGCTTAGGATAGCAGATTGAAGCGCTAGGATGAAAAAGGCAACTAATGACCATGTTAAAAAATGTGACTTAGAAAAATAAATCAACATGGCAAACACAACAATCTGCGTGATCATCGCGATGCGAATGATCCAAGTTCTGTCATATTTATCAGAGACCCATCCTGCTACTCGAATGAAGCAGAGAAAAGGTACAATAATCAATATGGTAATGACATACTCAAGAATAGTAGCCTTGCCGTATAACGCTACACCTAGCGCAATAAAAGCCGCCTTGGCAATGTTATCGTTGAAGGCATTCTGTGCCTGTAAAATAATCAAAGAGATAAGGCTCTTCCAATGCGGAGTTTGGATTATTTTATCAGACATAATTGATAAGCTTACTTACAGGCCTAATTGACTCATAATCGTTTGACTAATCGTTTTAGGGTTTGCCTTGCCTTGAGTGGCTTTCATGACTTGGCCTGTGAACCAGTTAGCTGCCTTAGTGTTGCCACCTTTGATCTCTGCTACCTTGTCAGGGTTGTCTGCAAGTAAATCTGCTACAATCGCTTCTAATTCAGCATTGTCATCAGCTGATGCTGCTTCAAAGCCTAACTCTTTGGCTACGGCTTCCGCCGTTTTTTCTGGAGCATTGGAGAGAGCTTGGAGGACTTCTTTTGCCTGGTTATTTGAGCAAACATCGTCTTGGACTAGTTTAGCTAGTCCTGCGATATGAGCAGGAGTGATAGGGCACTCCGTGATACTTAGATTATCTTTGTTGATAAGGCTCATGAGCTCATTGATAATCCAATTGGCAATTTTCTTAGGCTCAATAGAACCAGCTTGCTCTAAGCTGAGTTCAAAGAAGTCAGCTAATTGGCGGTCACTACATAAAATAGCAGCATCGTAGTCGTTAAGCTTAAAGTCAGTAATAAAGCGTGCTTGCTTATGATGAGGTAGTTCAGGGCAGAGTGATTTAACCTCTTGCATAAAGGGTTCTGTTGCAATAGGTAGTAAATCTGGGCAAGAGAAATAGCGATAATCATCGGCATTCTCCTTGGTGCGCATGAGTTGGGTCTCGCCTAAGTCATCGTCCCAGCGACGAGTTGATTGTACCTGAACAATACCAGCATCAAGCTCTTGAGCCTGTCTGCTGATTTCGTAATAGAGAGATTTACGTACTGCAGTAATAGAATTGAGGTTTTTGAGCTCAATTTTCTCACCAAATTTGACTTGTCCCTTGGGCTTGAGCGACACATTAACATCACAACGTAGTTGCCCTTTTTCCATGTCTGCATCTGAGATACCTCCGTAGATGAGAATTTGTTGTAGAGATTTAAGGTAGGCAACTGCTTGCTCAGGCGTTTCGATATCTGGCATGGAGACAATCTCCATGAGAGGTGTGCCTGCACGATTAAAATCAATGAGTGAATATTGATTAAAATGGGTAGATTTAGCGACATCTTCCTCTAAGTGAATATGATCCAGTTTAATCACAGGTTTGTTAGGGTCTATATCTTTGACACTTTCCTTAGGATAATTATGCTCGTAGAGGGGGACTTCTCCATCGATGCATAGAGGTAAATCTAACTGAGTAGTTTGATAGTTTTTAGGCATGTCAGGGTAGAAGTAGTTCTTTCTATCCCATTTTGAGATTTTTGGTGGATGACAACCTAGCATATGACCTGCAATCAGCGTTTTTTTGACAGCCTCATGATTAATCACTGGTAGAGCACCAGGTAGGCCTAGGCAAACAGGACAGGTGTTGGTATTAACATTAGAACCAAAGCTAGTAGCACAGCTACAGAACATTTTGGTGCTGGTTTTAACTTGGCAGTGAACTTCTAAGCCAATAACAATATCGTAAGAACTAATAGGCATTGTGTATGATGAATAGTAAAATTATTTTTCAAAGTTGTCTTTCGTTGCCACCTCAAAATTAGCTAAAGCAGCTTTTGTTTCTGGTGTTGGCTGAGGCGCTTTTTTGACAATTTTTAATAACAGACCGGCGTTGCTTTCCTGTTGAGCAGCATTATTAAATGAAGGATCTTCTAGCCATTCTTTAACAGGTAACTGCATGATAGTTTGGTAATCCTCGTTAGATAACATTTGTTGTAACTGGCGAGGTGCTTGAGCTTCAAAGAGAATAAATTGACTAAGCACACCTAAGTCTTGGATATCTTTTAATTTATCCATTTGATCTGTGATGCTCTCCAAATCAGTTAAGGTGGAAAAATTCTTAGCTGAATCAGGTAAGGCATCTTGTAAGAAACTAGATTTACCAGAAATAGTTAAATAAAGGAGTAAGCAAGAGATAAAAATCATGCTTAAAAATAGAGTGGTGAATAATTGCTTGAAAAATGATTTTTTTGGGCGAGTTTCAGATTCCTTATCTTTATCCGTGAGTTGATGATTTTTTCTGCGGCGTTCTAGTTCGAGTTCTTCATCTTGGTTAGCACTATAACCAATACGGTTTTTCACGATAATTACAATTGTGAATACAATAAATGGTGTAGCTAGAGGAATAGCCCAATATAGCCAGCCAGCTGGATCTGGAGAGAGAAAATAAGCAATACTATCAGAAGATTGCCATACAAAAAAAGTAGCGATAACGCTTAAAATCAAACCAACAATACCAAAAATGAAATTAAGGAAATTAGTAATAGCTGCCCAAATAAAATACAGGATAATCAATCCCATTACTCCTAACAATGCCCATTGAATAACAGAGTTATACTCTTGCATAAATTGGATGCATTTATTGAGAATATTGAGAGTTTGCTCCATATGAATTGACTCAAAATTATGATTAACACTCTGGTGATTGAGGCACTAATGACTCAGGTGTGAGAGCTGAATTTTGTGCACGTTGCCTGAGTGCATGATCACACAGCACAAGTGCAATCATCGACTCTACAATAGGCACGGCTCTTGGTAGAACGCAGGCATCATGACGGCCTTTGCCTTTGAGAGTGGTTTCATCACCACAAGCATTGACAGTGTCTTGGCTTATCATAATCGTTGCTGTTGGTTTAAATGCGACTTTAAAGTCGATAGCTTCTCCATTAGAAATGCCACCTTGTATACCTCCTGAACGATTAGTTTTTGTCCTTATGGTACCCTCTTGGGTGTAAAAGGCGTCATTATGCTGGCTTCCTGTGAGCTGAGTTCCCGCAAATCCTGAGCCAATTTCAAACCCCTTAGTAGCAGGGAGGCTAAGCATGGCCTTGGCTAAGTCTGCCTCTAACTTATCAAAGACAGGTTCACCTAAGCCTGCGGGAACACCTTTGACATAAGCACGTACGATACCACCTACAGAGTCACCTTGTGAACGGATTTTCTTAATATGCTCAATCATTTTAGGAGCAATCTGAGCATCTGCAGCTCTCACAGGAGTGCTTTCAATTAATTCTTTGGTGACTGCATCTAAATTATCAATGGAACTTTGTAGATGTTGGATAGAATCAACCCAAGCTAAAATCTCCAAATCAGGACAGAGTTGTTTAAGTACTTTCATAGCTACTGCTCCTGCAGCCACACGAGCAATAGTTTCACGAGCTGAGGCTCTACCTCCACCTGAAATAGCTCTAAATCCAAATTTAGCATCGTAAGTATAATCCGCGTGTGAAGGGCGGTACACGCTCTCCATAGTATCATAAGAACCAGGACGCTGGTCTTTATTTTTTACCAGCATGGCAATCGATGTGCCGAGGGTTTTTCCTTGGCTAGTGCCTGATAGTATTTCGACTGTGTCCGCTTCTTTGCGAGGGGTTACAATATCGCTTTGACCAGGTCGTCTGCGGTCAAGTTCTGCCTGTATATCTTCTTCGCACAGGTTTAGTTGCGCAGGACAACCATCAATAATAACACCAACACCCACACCATGTGATTCACCAAAAGTGCTGATACGAAAAAGAGTTCCAAATTGACTAGACATAATAATGGCTGATTTATATCTAGTTTTCTTAGATAATTCAAGCTTAAGACTTACTTAAGAAGTTTACTTAAAAGCTCTGCTGAAATCCTAAAGAAAAGAGAGTTATGGTAATCATATATAAGCTGTAAATAATAGCAGAGCTGAACCAATGATGTTTGCAGAGTGTTTTACGCACAGCATGCCTGATAACCCAAATCAAATAACCTAAGCCCAAACTAAGTAAGAGCATACCCCATACGATAAGATTCATAGCAAATAAGAAGCCAGATAATTTGCCAGGACTCACAATATTAAAAGCAAAAGGAGCAAAGTAAAACGCGGTAGTTAAAGTAAAGATAACTGGTAATAAATAGAATTTAATAAAGATAGATGGTGAGGATTTCATCAGCGAGTCGATTTAATTTTAAAGTTTAATTACAATCCAGAAGGGTGATCGATAAATTCGTAATCTAATTTGAATTGGTCTTGAATATGTTGCCCCAAGGCTTGAACACCAAAGGTTTCAGTAGCGTAATGTCCACCATAAAAGAGATTTATCCCTAGCTCTTCGGCAAGAGGGTAACTCCAATGAGGGCCTTCGCCAGTGATAAAGGTGTCAATGCCAGCTTTAGCAACCTGAGCAACCTCACTACCTGCTCCACCTGTAATAATGCCTAACGTCTCAATGTGTTCAGGGCCTCCAGGACAATAGTGAGAGCGCTCTCCAAGCAGAGCGATGAGCTGTTCGTTTAACTCTTGTCGTTGCATAGATACCTGAAACTTAAGCCCAAGTTCCACACCTTTAAAATCAAAGAAAGGTTCTGCTGATTGAATATTTAAGCCTAGTTGCTGAGCTAGCACACTATTGTTGCCCCAGATAGGATGAATATCTAGTGGGATGTGAGAGCTGTAAACAGCTAGGTTATTATCTATAGTTAGTTTAATTTTTTGATAATTAACTCCAGTGAGTGGCGCAATATTTTGCCAAAATAGGCCATGGTGCACGAGTAGCATGTCCGCATTGGTATTAATAGCTTTTTTGATGACAGGTAGAGATGCATCTACGGCGCTGACTATTTTTTTGAGTGGCTGCAAGCTTTCTACCTGCAAGCCATTATAAGCTTGGTCATAGTCAGGCACTGTTGAGTGATTTAGGACGTCATCTAAATAACTACTTAGAGATTGGATAGAAATGTGAGTCATCATCTAATTAGAGTTTAAGTTTATCAATATCTTCTTGTAATTGATTGATGGTTTGAACTGTTTGCGTAATAGATTTAGTTTTAATTGTTTTATTCCCGCGAGTGTAACCAATGTAGTTGAGCCAAGATGTAGAGTTAAGTGCACGGCGTTTATCAACAAGCTTAAATAGAGGAGATTGCTCAGTTTCATCAAAGGCAGACTTTAGCCCTTCTTGGCTTTGAGGTATTTGAATACCTAACTTATTAAGGATAATAGAAGCCATGACAAAATGCCCAAAACTATTAGGATGAACTCCGTCTGAGCTTAAGTGTTCATTATAGGTTTTAATATAATCAGCCATAGGCGTGTTTAAATCTATGTAACTAATATCATCATTCTCTTGGGCTAATTTAGCTAAATACAAGCCAAATTGTATCAATGACTGATTATAATCTTCATATGGAGTTTTAAAACCAAAATCGTCATAACTAATGGGTTTAGTTTTATGAGTGATAACAACTTTATCAAAATAAGGAGGAGCATTAAGTATAATAGATTTTACTCCATGATCTCGTGCTTTTTGTATGAGCTTATCAATACCCACTTGGTAGGCGGTGAGGATATCTTGGTCTAGTGGACGGTAGATGCCATCGTTCATGCCATAACATACCATGAGAACAGTAGGCTTGATTTCGACTAAAGCTCTTTCTAAACGAGAATGGATACAAGGGCGAGGGAAAGGGTGATGAGGTTCGCTAATTCCAGAAGCTGTTTCACTAGATAATCCTATACTGGTTAAGTCGTATTTGAGATAAGGCTTTTGTTTTTGCAAATAATAATCAATATAACTTACATAAGTGCCCTTTTGAGTGATGCTATCACCTAAAATCAGCACTTTTTCTTCGGCTAAATCAGTATAGGTTAACTCACTTTTTTCAGGGCTTAGGCTCTGACATTGAGTTAAAAAGATGCAGAAAAAAGCTAATAGTATTTTAAACATGGCTCGTATTTAAAAAGATTTTTTCTTGCTTTGCAAGGGGAATAAATTAGATTCGAGTTATGAGTAGTCAGCAGAAAATTTTAACAGGTTTGCAGCCTAGTGGAGCTTTACATTTGGGGAATTATTTTGGAGCTATGCAACCTGCCATAGAGTGGCAAGATAAAGGAGATGCTTATTACTTCATTGCTAGCTACCATGCTCTTACAAGCCTTAAAGATCCTGCAGCCTTAGCTCAATACACACGTGATGTAGCTGCTGATTTTATTGCTTGTGGTTTAGATCCTAACAAAGTGACTTTATTCAATCAGCATGATGTACCCATTGTTAATGAGCTGGCATGGATACTGTCAACAGTTTGCCCTATGGGTTTACTTGAACGTTGTCACTCCTATAAAGATAAGGTGGCTAAAGGTATAGGAGCTACGCATGGTTTATTTGCTTATCCGGCACTGATGGCGGCGGATATTTTACTCTATGGGGCTGATTTAGTGCCTGTAGGCAAAGATCAGAAACAGCACTTAGAAGTCACTCGTGATTTAGCCACCAAAATGAACGAAACTTTCCAAGCGGATTTGTTCAAGTTACCTGAACCGATGATTTTAGAAAATACTGCCGTTGTTCCGGGTATCGATGGTCAGAAAATGAGCAAAAGTTATCAAAACACATTACCTCTTTTTGCTCCAGAAAAACCTCTGCGCAAACTATTTATGAAAATTGTCACGGATAGTTGTGAGGTGGAAGATCCTAAACCTACAGAAGACTCTACTATTCTCGCTCTCTTTAAATTATTAGCGAGCGGTCAAGAATATGAGCAAATGGTCGCTGATTTCAAAGCTGGAGGTTTGGGGTATGGTAATTTTAAACAGCGTTTATGGGAGGCTTATATGGATACCTTTGCTCTAATGAGAGAGAGTAGAGCGGCTATTACAGACCAGGATTTAAATGACATTTTAGCTCAAGGAAAAGAAAAAGCGACTGTAGTCGCGCAAGAAACAGCCGCTAGAGTTAGAAAAGCAGTAGGTTTAGTCTAAACATCTATACCATTAAGCCATTCATTTTAAGAATAGACTATTATGGCTTGTTGAGTCGTTATAGTTAACATGATGAAAAAATGGATAATAACAATCGTAGGTACAGCGGTATGTGTGCTCGGTTTTGTCGCACAAGCTGCTCAAGGATGGAGCGAAGATTTTGATCAAATCATGGCTCAAGCCAAAAAAGAAGGTAAGCATGTGCTAGCTGACTTTAGTGGCTCTGATTGGTGCGGTTGGTGTATACGTTTAGACAAAGAAGTCTTTTCGCAAAAAGAGTTCAAAGACTATGCCAAAGAGAACTTGCTCTTAGTGAGCTTAGACTTTCCCAGCCAAAAAAAACAATCAGACGCTATCAAAAAACAAAATGCAGCCTTAGCTCAAAAATATAGTATCAGAGGTTATCCAACTGTACTGATTTTTAACCCTCAAGGGGAAGTCATTGAGAGAACTGGTTACCGCTCAGGAGGCGCTTCGGCTTATGTAGAATATCTCAAATCAGTGCTTACAAAATAAGCAGAAAAATAGTTGTTAATTAAAAAAAGGCTGGCTTTAATAAGTCAGCCTTTTTTATGTCATCCATACGTGTAGAACTCAATCCTTCACAGCGTGAAGCTGTCCAAACTTTGGATGGTCCTGTGATGATTTTGGCTGGTGCAGGAACAGGTAAAACTCGCACCATTATTTACCGAATGGGGCATTTGCTAGAAAAAGGTGTGCTCCCAGAGCAATTACTTGCAGTGACTTTTACCAACAAAGCAGCTTGTGAGATGCGAGAGAGGCTTGAAGAAATGCTAGGAGCTAAGCTGGTTAAATCAGTAATGATTGGTACTTTTCATTCTTTGTGTGTGCAGATTTTGCGTAGAGGTATTGAATGTCTGGGTTATAAATCCAAGTTTTCTATTGTGTCAGGTTCTGATCAAAAAGGGCTGATTCAGCAAATCATTGTTGAGCAGGGTGGTGCCAAAGAAAAGCTCAAGCCGCAAGATGTGCTATCAGTACTCTCACAAGTCAAAAATGGTATCTTAGACAAGCGCCAAATTGCGGATGACTTAGTAGTCGCTATTATCGACGCTTATCAAAAAGAGCTTAAATTGCGCAATGCGGTTGATTTTGATGATTTATTACTATTATCTGTACAATTATTGCAAGAGCATCCAAAGGAGCGTGAGTATTGGAGAGAGAAATTCACCCATATTACCGTAGATGAATTTCAAGATACCAATGGTTGTCAGATGGAACTGCTGCATTTACTTACTAAAGAGCCTTTTCATATCTGCGTTGTGGGTGATGATGATCAGAGTATCTACGGTTGGCGTGGGGCTCAGGTTGAAAACTTGCTCCAGTTTGACTCCATGTTTGAAGGAGCTAAAGTGATTAAATTAGAGGATAACTACCGCAGTACTCAGTCTATTTTAGAGATTTCTAATACTCTCATCAAACATAACGCTCAACGTAGAGACAAACAGCTACGCTCACAAAAGATAGGTGGTCAACCCGTAAAAATGCTCATCATGCCTCATGATAATAAAGAAGCGGCATGGGTAGCAGACGATATCGACACCCAACATAAAGCTCAAAAACGAGAGTGGGAAGACATAGCCGTTTTATTTAGAACCAATGGGCAAATTCGAAAAGTGGAGCATGCTTTGCGAGAGCTCCAGATTCCGTATCGCATGATTGGCGCCCAGAGTTTCTATGATAGAAGAGAGGTTAAGGATTTGCTGGCTTATTTAGAAATACTCATCAACCCAGATGCCGACATTCCTTTACTAAGAGTTATTAAACGTCCAGCACGGGGTATCGGTGATAAAATTATAGGTCTCGCTCTGGAAACGAGTCGTGAATACCGAGAGTCTGTATGGAAAACGTTGCAATCTGAGCACTTTTACCAACTCATTTCCACTCGTGCGCAAAATGCTGTGCAAACCTTTGTTGAACAGGTCAATAATTGCCGAATCAAAATCGAAGAAGAGCCTCAAAATACGCACGCTATCTTTAAAGAATGGTTAGATGAGATGGGCTATACAGAGTGGATGCATCGTCAATGCAAAACTCCTGAAGAAATCACCCAGCGTGATGAAGGCATCTATGAAGTACTGTTTTCGTTAGAAAGCTCACTAAAGCATGGTGAGACTCTGCAAAAGTTTATCGACCAAGTAGCTCTCATGTCTGATAATGAGAACGAAGACTTGGACAAGAAAAAAGGTGTGAGTCTAATTACTTTACATGCTTCAAAAGGTTTAGAATACCCAGTGGTTTACCTTGTGGGACTTGAGCAAGGTATTTTGCCTCACTCACGCAGTGTTTCTGAGGGTAATCTAGACGAAGAGAGGCGTTTGCTATACGTAGGTATGACACGAGCCCAAGATGAATTGTATTTGAGTTATTGTCTCACACGTAGAAAGTATGGAGATGTTCATGGTTGTGAACCCTCAAGTTTCATCAAGGAATTTGAGAGTCAAGCAGATCCATTAATTGGGCATTTAGAGATTATCAACTACGAAGAAGAAATGAATCGTGAGCTTGACGAAGATGAAGTCGCTGAATTTTTTGATACTAAGTTATTTGATTAATTAACAGAGAAAAAAGAAGTATACCAAGAGATGAAAATTAAGCTCGGTTTGTACTTTTAAATACGAGTTAAATTTGGCTTAATCAACATTAAGAGTAACCAGCTATGCAACAAAATTTAACCAACATTAAAAAAGAGTTCCTAGGCTGGAACAAGCCTTTTATAAGTCTTTTGGTAGATTGGTTATGGGATTATAAGCAAGAGCAAGGAGAGCTCACTGATTTGCTGATTGTGGTGCCAACAGATGCCTCTGCGGTTCGCTTGCGCATGGCATTAGCTCAGCGTGGAGGGTGCTTGTCGCCACGTATCGAAACTCCAGATACTTGGCAAAAAGAATTACAGAAATTAGACCAGCAGATAGGAGGGTTAAGTGGTGCGGTTGCTCCTTTGGAGCTTGAGCATCAGTTGTGGTTGGATTTACTTAATCAACCCTATGAGCAAATGCGTTGGCAACGCTACGCGACAGAGGCATTTAACCTTACTAGCACAGAGGCTAATCTAACCAAAACTACAGATGCAGATCCTAAGGCGACTTTAACATCAACTCAAGTCAGCCAGCTAGCTCAATCAATTACAGATTTGCGCCGTTATTTGGCAAAGTCTGCACTGACTCTAGCCCAGGGTGCTGCTAGTTTAGAGGGGAGTTTTGAGCAGCGTAAATGGAAGCTATTAGCTGACTGGGAGCAGACTATTAGCTCTCAGTTAGCTCAAGTCGGGTTATTGGGCTTAGCCGAGGCCAAACAACAATACCTAGCAAATAAAAGCTTTATTGATAAATTGCCTGAGCAAATTGTCATGGCAGGTGTGAGTCAGTTAGAGGGTAGTCAACAGGCTTATTACCAGACTTACTTAGACGCAGGTTGTGAAATGACTCACTTAATTGCAGCACCACAGAGCTTAGAATTCAAATTTAATGAATGGGGCTTACCTTTAACTCAAGCATGGTTGGAATATAAGTTTGATGTGCTAGATGTCGTTATTGCGCAAACAGCTTATGAACAGGCAGATGCAGTTGTTTCTACTCTCAATGACTGGCAAACTCAAGCAGAGCTAAGTAATACAGATGTGTCGCTTATTGTGATTAAACCTCAACATGCGAACCTCATTGAAAATGCAGTAACTCAAGCAGGATGGAAGACTAAGAATTTAGCTCCTAAGCCACTCGACACCCATATTTGGACCAACTGTTTAAAAGCGTGGGTGGCTTGGTTAGAGCAACCGACTTGGGATAGGTTTAGAGCTTTGATAGATTATCCGATGGTGGCGAACTATCTGGGGATGAGTGTGTATGATTTGGTCGCAATTTATGATAATCTCATGCAATCACTCTTGCTGCCTGAGCATAAACCTATTACGGCGATTAATGATTGGCAGCTCTACGGAGCCTCGCAAGAGCATCAAGATGTTTTAGCGCCTTTAGTGAATCAGCTTATGTTAGAGCGTAGGCGCTGTTTGGCACTAACTCAAACAACTGATTTAATCGAGTGGCTAGAACAGAGTTTCCTCTCTTTAACTCGATTACAAGACATCAAGGGGGGTAGTAGTGTTGATAGCCAAGAAGTCCAAACTCTCCTTAAATGCTGGTTTGATTATATTTCTAATGTAGAAAAGTGGCAGGCTAATTTTGAGTTCAAGGTTTTGGATATTCTCAATATGTTGGCTTCAAAAATAACCAAACAAGTGCAGCCTAGTTATGATACCCAAGTGGAACTGCTCGTGCGTGGTTGGGCTGAAATGATGTATGAAGCAGCTCCTTGGTTAATCCTTACAGATTTAAATGAAGGCTCGTTGCCTGAAAATATAGGAGGTGAGCCATGGCTCTACCCCGAGATTAAGCAAGCTCTGTCTCTTGCAGGTGATGATGAGCGCGAGGCTCGCGACGCCTACTTGCTAGCTTATGCGATGGCGTCGCGTAATGCTTTAGCATCAGAGAATCGAGGAGGTATCAAAGGACTGCTGATTAAAAAAGATAAGGCAGGTAATTTGTACGAACCTTGCCGATTTCTAATGCGTGTGCAGGCAGAATTTCTCGCTAAACGAGTGCTGCAATTACAGGTTGAAGAAGCAGAAGTGAGCGAAAAAATGGCAAGCTTTACCCAAGATTGGCAGTTGAATTTAGATCTCCTTGGTGAACCTGCCTCATTCAAGCGTATGAGTGCTTCTAAGCTCCAGGATTATATGGCGTGCCCAAGACGCTTTTTACTCAAACATGGTTATGGTATGGAATCTGTACATGAGCAGAATCATGAATTACAAGCTCAAGATTTAGGCAATATAGCGCACCAACTCCTAGATGACTTCGCCAGTGATGAAGAGCTCAGAAATAGTACCGAAGCAGCCTTGATTAGAAAATGGGTTAAGAAACGTCTAGATCAGATTTTTTATGCGCACTTTGGGGATTCATTGCCACTGAACTTATTGCTCCAAAAACAATCACTACTCAACCGCCTCAATCGTTGGTCAGAGTCTCAAGCAGGGCACCGCAAGCAAGGCTGGCAGATTAAATACACTGAATATAAAATGGAGGTCAATCATGACTCTTTCACCTTAGTGGGAAAAATTGATAGGATTGATTACCACCCTGATAAAGGTTGGCTGCTCATTGATTACAAAGTACAAAATAAAGTAAGGGCAAAGGATAATTTGAAATACAAGTACCTCAAAAAAGTCACGGCGACCACCCAAACTCCACAGCACTTACAATCGCTAGCCTCGTTACAAGTAGAAGAGCTGGATCAAAAAGGTGAGACGATGATGATGCAATGGCAGCAATTGCAACTACCTCTCTATGCTTATCTTTGGGAACAAAGTCACGAGTATTATAGCTGTCGTGAGCCTATTGTTCTGGCTTATGGTTGTTTGCCTCCTGAGCTAGATGATGTGGGTTATAGTTTTTGGCAGAATTATGACGCTAATTTAAGTGAATCAGCATGGAAGCTGAGTTGTGACCTGATGAATCAAATTGAGCACGGGGTTTTTGAACCTATGAATGAAGCCGTCAAATATGATGATTTAGGCTTATGGAACCTTAAACAAGGAGTTAATAGTTTTGCATGATGAATCAGGCTAAGAGTTTAAAACCTTATGAGATGATTCTTGCTTCTGCAGGGTCGGGTAAGACATACCGTCTCACCACACGCATGATTGCACTCATGGCTCTTGGTCTAGAGCCTAAGGGATTCTCTGCGCTTACCTTTACCAAGAAGGCAGCAGGTGAGTTTAGGGAGCAATGGCTCAAAAAGCTGGCTGATGGAAGCTTAGATACCAAAGATGCCGCACAATTATCCTCTGAAATAGGCATGGTTCTATCTCAAGCACAACTTTTAGAGTGGTTAGAGCAGGCTTTGACGCAATTGCCTAAGATGTTCTTGTCAACCTTAGATGCCTTTTGCTTCAAAGTGTTATCTATGATGCAGCATGAGTTAGGTATGGTAGGTCAACTGCAAATGGTAGACGAAAATGAGACACAGAGCATGGCTCAAGAAGTGCTACAGCAAGTTTTAGCAGATGAGAGCCAAGTAGCTGCTGATTTTATCACGATTATCACGGCTCTTTTGCAGGGTAAAGAGGCGTTTAATATCAATGGCCAAGTACAGTTAATTATTCGAGACACCTTAAGTCTTTGGGAAAAAGCACGCTTTGACGGTGATTTATTTGCTGGAGTGGCTCAATTAGCCACTCAATACCAGAGTTACTTATTAAGCAACGAAGATTATAAAAAGCAATGTGAAGTCTTAGAAGAGCAATTCCCAGAGTTCCTCACTAAAGCAGGCAAGGTCAATGCCACAGCAGCTAAGTTTAAAATCAAATTTAGTGAAAATATGCTAAAGGCAGATTACAAGACAGCGTTTAGCGGTACCTTGGGAGCCCAGCTATTAGAGCTGCTCAATGGCGGTAGCCCAGAATTAACCTACAGCCAAGCTAAAGCCACTGCGGCACCTGTTTTTATTCATGCACTACAAGCCTGTCTAAAATCTGCTGCGGCACAGGAGCTACTCAAGCAAGAGCAGCGATTACGTTCTTTAACTGTATTTCTTGAGCGTTACTATGATGTGTATCATCGCTGGTTTGTAGAGCAGGGTAAATTATCTTTTGATTTAGTCAGGAGCTTGCTCCATGAATGGCTCTATAATCAGCAAGATGAAATCCTTGCCCAGAAAATGGATTGGTTAAAATTCCGTTTAGATGCGAGCTATCAGCACTGGTTTTTAGATGAATTTCAAGATACTAGTGGTCAGGATTTGGCGATTATTGAACCTTTTTTACAAGAAGCTCTGCATACAGAAGACCATAGTGTCTTAGTGGTAGGAGACAAAAAGCAGAGTATTTATGGATTTAGGGGCGGTGATTACAAATTATTTAGTCAATTACAAGAGCAGTACCCTCAATTTGAGCCAGAACAAATGGCAGAGTCTTGGAGGTCGACCCCTCCAGTTTTATCTCTAGTAAATCGCTTATTTGGCGATAGCGCGCTACTCAAGGATTATTGGGGAGAATCAGTACTAGAGCAATGGGAGTGGCAAGAGCACATCAGTGCCAAACCCCTGAAAAACAAAGCTGGTATAGCTAAAGTCTTGCAACTTAACCCTGTAGAAGATGCAGACAAAGAAGCCACCAAGAGTCTCCTGCATCAGAGCCTCATTGAATTGATTCATGACCAACCTAATTTGCATTGGGGTGTTTTGTGCCGTAATAATAACCAAGTAGCCGAGGTCGTTACAGCACTACGTAGTGAGAATATCAATGTCATCGAAAATGGTCGAGATACTCCCATTATCAAACACCCTTTAGGAGTCTTGACTATTGAACTACTCAATTGGCTAGAATTCCCTAAGGATAAGCGAGCTTGGAGCTACTTACTAATGAGTCCATTGCATGCTTATTTAAAGAGTTTGCTGCCCAAGGATAAACAAGATGCACCATTATCAGCCTTAGATTCGAGTAGTACTTTTATTTGGCAAAACTTGCACCAGCAAGTGAAGGTGCATGGTTTCATAGAGGTTTGGCAAGCATTGATGCAGAAGTTAGATGCTTATTTAACCAATATATCAAAAGGCGAAGGCATGAGTATTAGTGCTGCAAATTGCCGTCAACTCGTCGAACAGCAATTACAAAGCTTGGATAAAGAACTCTACCAAGGTGACTACGCTTTAGTCGCTAAAAAGCTCGCTAGCTTTAATCAAAAAGTCCTCAGGGGTGAAGGTCTCATTGAGGTAATGACCGTGCATGCTTCCAAAGGATTGACCTTTGATGCGTCTATTTATGCTATAGAAGATACCACTAAATTTCCCAATCGAGCTAAACTTAATTATTTAGAGCTAGGTTCAGCAGCAGGTTGCTGGCTCGGCAACCCGCCTGTATGGTTAGAGTCGACAGTACCACAGATAGGTACAGCACTACAAGCATGGCAGAACAAGGAAGCCTATGCCGAAATTTGTACCACCTATGTGGCACTCACTCGAGCCAGACAGAGTAGCTATTTGATTTTGCCAGCTATGAATGATGCGGCTAAAATTGCCTTGCCTTATTGGTTAGCCGAGGCTTTTGCTGCTGATTCTGAGCCTACTATTGCTTATGAGAATGATAATGGCACTTTATTAACTCTATGGGAACAAGAACAGACACAAGAAGAGGGCAAAGATTTAGAAGGCTCTAGCGAACCCAAGCTACCCACTGAAGCTACAGAAACCCTTAACCTAGATAAAGAGCTCAAACCACTAACAAACGCTCAACCATTACTGCGCAAAAAAACACCCAGCCAAAATCACACTACAGAGCTAGAGCCTAATTTCATCCAGCGGCAACGTGTGAGCAGACAAGCCATGGACAAAGGTAGTCATGTACATGCCGCTTTTGAGAATATTTCGTGGCTCGATCAAATGAGTAGCACTGACCAAGGCATAATGGTAAGTGAGGTGGAATTGGTTCAGCAAATAGTCACTGAGTGCTTAGAAAATAAGGCTATTTATCAAATCATGAGTCATGATGCTGCGCTTGCAGCAGGAGAGACCAAACAGTATCACCAAGAACAAGCTTTTGATGTGCTTCTCAACGAAGAAGGGCAAGAGCTCTGGTTAAGCGGTATTATTGATAGGTTGCATTTGATTCGAGATACAGATAATCAAGTTATTAGAGCTGAGATTATTGATTTTAAAACCGACAAAGTTGCCGATGAATTGACTCTCATAGAGAGACATCAAGCTCAGTTAGAGGACTATGCTCAGGCTGTGGCTCAAATTTATGCATTGCCACTCACTCAGATTCATTGTTATCTAGTAAGCACGCATCTAAAGGAGCTGTTACAAGTTCAAGTTTCTTAAGTCTTATTATATGAATTTTGCAGATAAAATAGGTTGGCAGTATTTCATCAAACCTCTCAAAGAGTGGAATCAGCTAAATGCGCGCACAGGGCTCAAAGAGTTTTGGGTTTTTCAAGCTTATGTGACGGTGATATTAATCCTGCTCAATTTAATACCTATCTATTATTATATGCCTTTAGATTGGTATTTTAACATGGTGGGTTTAGACGAGTTTATGGTCCGTGATATATTTGCTCTTTTGGCGGATTCACCTATTTTTCAAACTATACCTGAGTTAGAAAATCGTTTAGTTCAATATGAAAACTGGATTTTAAGTTTAATGCATGATGGAATTAAGCATTATTATTTACAAACCCTAGCAGCGCTTTATCTTATGTTTCCAGGATTGGCTATTTTATTTCGCCGATTTCATGATATAGGTAGAAGCGGTTGGTGGCATTTACTTATTTTTGTGTTACCACCATTTGGCTCGCTTATTGTTTTGATTGCCACTCTTCAAGACAGTCAAAAGCAGGCTAATACATGGGGTGAGCCACCTAGTAAGATTTAAGTTATTTTTATGCAAGCAGATATCACACGTGGAAAACTTATTGTTTTTGAAGGCATCGATGGTGTAGGTAAATCTACCCAAATTCAGAAACTTCAAGCGTATTTAGAACAAGAAGGCAAAGAGGTGATTACCAGTTTTGAACCCACTAATGGTGAGCATGGAGCTATGATACGTCAAACTGCGAGCACTGGGAGACTTAGTTTAGAGGAGGAATACCGTTTGTTCACTCTAGATAGGAAAGAGCATGTAGCTCAACTTATAGAGCCAAGTTTGGCAGCAGGTAAGTATGTCTTGTTAGATAGGTATTATTTTTCGACTTTAGCTTACCAAGGAGCACGTGGAGGCGATATTGAAAAGATGCGCCAAGAACAAGAATCATTTGCCATTAAACCTGATTTAGTGCTCTTACTTGATTTAACAGTGAAGGAATCTCTACAGCGTATAGGAGCTAGAGGCGATAGCAATGGCGAGGCAGGAGCTGACGAATTTGAAACAGAGGAAATGCTCACCAAAGTACGCACTATTTTTATGCAATTTCTAGTTAATCCTGATGAATCAGTAATCTTTGCTCGTATCAAAGCCAGTCAAGATATAGAGAGTATAGCCGAAGATATTGAACTTATTGTCTATCAAATACTTTACCCAGACTCATTATCATGATTTTACTCGAAGCCCGTGATCTCAGCTATCATTACACGCTAGCTAAGAAAAAAATTGATATCCTCAAAAATGTTAATTGTGAAATTAACCAAGGTGATATTGTGTTTTTCCATGGAGCTAGTGGCGCAGGTAAGAGCACATTGATGTATTTACTCTCTGGTTTGGAAAAGCCCTCGTCAGGTGAGGTGCTTATTCAGGGAAAATCTATAAATACGATGAGTGCTAACACCAAGGCCAATATGCGTAATCATGAGTTAGGCTTTGTATTTCAGCATTATGGTCTTATGCCTGAACTTAATGTTTTAGAAAATGTCCTCTTACCCACACAAATGCAAAATAAGCTCAGTGCTAAGGATGCTAAACAACGAGCCTTACAACTACTTGAGCAAGTAGGTTTGCCCGATAGAGTTAAGCACCTGCCTAAAGAGCTCAGTGGAGGGGAGCAGCAACGTGTCGCGATTGCTCGTTCATTGATGAATAAGCCTAGTATTATCTTTGCCGATGAGCCTACAGGTAATCTAGATGAAGATAATAGTGAGAAAATTATGGAGCTACTACTCAATCTAGCTAAGCAAGAGCAAGTCGCACTGATTCTTATCACTCATGATACACGCTGGCTTAAACGGGGTACCCAATGTTACCAAGTCGGTAACCACGGCATTCATACTAGTCACTAGTCACTAGTTAAAGCTTTATACTTTGAGAGTCTCGCCTTGAGACTTAGCAATGACTGTGGCGGCGCAAGCGTCACTAGCGATATTAATCATCGTGCGGCTCATATCAAGCAGGCGATCCACCGAGAGTAGAGCGATAATAGCTAACTCAGCATTAGGTATATTAGAGGTCTTTAGAATAAGTAGAATTGCTACTAAACTAGCGGACGGGATGCCCGCTACTCCAATACTGGTAAGTAAGGCTGTAATCACAATCCCTGCTTGAGCGAGCCAACTGAGCTCTACCCCCATCACCTGAGCGACAAAAATAACCGCCACGCACTCGTAGAGAGCGGTTCCATCCATGTTGACCGTAGCACCTAGAGGAAGGGTGAATGATGAAGTTTCCTTGCTCACTCCTACACGTTTTTCTACACAGTTGAGAGTGATAGGTAGGGTTGATGCTGACGAGGCTGTAGAAAAAGCAGTTAGCAGTGCTGGACGCATCGCTTTAAAGAAAGCTAGAGGAGAAACCTTGCCTAAGTAATGTAGGATAAGAGGTATAGCAATGAGGAGATGAATACCTAGAGCTAGAACCACTGTGGTAAAGTATTTTCCAAGCTGAACAAATAATACCAAGCCAGTGTTATACACCGTAGGAAATATTAGAGCAAAAACTCCAAATGGGGCAGCAAGCATGATCCAGTTTGTGATAGTAATCATCACTTCTTGCCCTGAAATCATAAATTGTGTCATAGGTTGACTACTCTGTTGAGGGAGCGTGCGTAGCGCTATTCCCATAGCAATAGCAAACGAAATCACACCTAGCAGCGCACCATTATCGCCAAAAGTAGCAAATAAATTATCAGGGACAACTTTATAGAGGATATCGAGGAAGTCTCCAGCCTCTCTTTGTGAGGCTACGGCAACTTTGCTAGTGAGTTTTTCAGAGGAAGCTTGCTCACCACTCATAAATAGAGAACGTATTTCTTGATTAGGTTGGCCATCGCTTAACCCAGGCTGGATAAGGTTTACAACGATAAGCCCAATAATAACTGCCACTAATGAAGACGCCAAATAATAGCTGATAGTTTTAGCTCCTAATTTACCAATGGATTGATTGGGTGACAATGTAGCGAGGCTCGCGACAATAGAACACAGCACCAAAGGAACCATAATGAGCTTAAGTGCTCTTAGGAACAATTGAGCTACCCAATCGCAAATTTGAAAGAGGAAACTTAAAATAGCTGGAGTTTCCTCAAAATTAAACTGTCTAAGTCCAACGCCAAGAAGTAAGGCTGCTAGAATAGCAATAAAGATATAAGACGTGGATTTATGGCTGTTAGACATCATTGAAACTTGTTATTTACAACGACTGCCTATATTTACGCGGATTAATTTTCATTTCTCTTTTAAAGACTCGGCTAAAAATAACGGGGTCAGGATAACTTGACATCTCGCCTACTTGAGCAATGGAATAAATAGGATTAGCTAATAGCTCACAAGCATGTGAGATTTTAGTCTGAGTAATAAATTTAGCAGGACTGCAGTTAAAGTACTCTTTAAACCCTCTCTCTAAACTACTTGTAGAAATACCACTTATTTTAGTAAGTTCAGGAATACGAATGCTTTTAGATGGGTTTGCATAAATATAATCAATAGCTTTACTAATAGATCCCATGGCGCCTGATTCACTAGACTCTTGACGGTGCTGGAGTAGTGTAGATATAAGTACAAGGCCTACAATATTATCATTATTATCTAATAAAGGGAATTTATGTGTTGAATGCCAACGCACAATTCCTGGTCTGTAAGTAACAAGCTCTGCTGTACGTATATTGGGAACGATGCCTTGAATGACTTTTTGATCATCACTCATATAGACTTGAGCAAGTTCTGCACCAAAAAGCTGTAAATCATCATAACCGATAATCTCTTCTTTGGTGATTTGCAGACTTTTTAAGAAAGCCTTATTAACATAAAGATACTTACCTTGAGTATCTTTAACGGCTATAATATCAGGAATAATATCGCCAAGTTTTTCAATAAACTGCCCAGGTTTTAAATTTTCTAGAAATGATTTGAAAAGTGTATCTTGATTCATATGGTCAATTTATGTTTCACCTTAAGCAAAAAGTCAAGTTTAGATTGTTTGTATTGATGTGAGCATAAGGGGGAGTGATTTTTTTTAAAATCCTGATTCTCTTATAAATATAGAGGTGGCTTTATCTGTGAACCTTTTAAATAAACTAATTTTTTTACCTTTAATGTATAGTTGTCCTTTAGTGATTTGTTCAAGTTCTCCTGCATTAAAGAAGTTAGAATTATCTAGTTTAACCATTACTCTATAAATAGGATTAATGGGGATTTCTTGGTTTTGTGAATTCGTTTGAGTGGGTATCTCTCCTCCAAAATGACTTGAGAAATAAGGGCTGCTAAGAGCATTGCCTCCTAAAGCCTGAATGGATTTAATCCTAATAGGTGTTTTCTTGATTTTTTTCTCAGTCATACTTGGGTAAAAGAAGCCTGAAGTGCCAGTGGAGATTCTATCTCACACTACACGACAAAAAATAGG
>DGJT01000051.1 GCA_002387565.1 Akkermansiaceae bacterium UBA4589
TCATTTTTTGTCGTGTAGTGTGACATTATTTACATTTATTATGCCAATTATTCAATCAAACGGAATTAATTTTGCTTACGAAGAGACAGGTTCAGGAGATTCAGTCATCTGTATTATGGGGATTACAGCACCAGGTGCTGTATGGGGTGCTCACACACCAGCATGGGAATCTGACTTTAGATGTATCACTCCTGATAACCGTGGTGTCGGTGAGAGCGACAAACCAGAAGGTCCTTACAGCTCTGAAATGATGGCTACAGATTATATCGGTCTTATGGACGAATTAGGTATCGAGAGTGCTCATGTTATTGGTTGCTCAATGGGCTCCATCATTGCTCAGCAAATTGCGCTATTAGCACCAGAAAAAGTCAAAAGCCTAGTGCTCATGTGCTCATGGTCACGTTGTGACAATTATGCTAAGCATACCTTTGAACATTTGGTAAATATCAAGGCTGCGTTGCCAGCTAGCCAATTCATGCACTATATTCAGCAACTGATCTTTACTAAGCCATTTTTTGATAATGAAGAGTGCTATGCCTCTTTTGCCGAAGGTCAAGCAGAAGCAGACGCTGATCCAAACCCGCAACCACTTCATGGCTTAGCTGCACAAGCAGAAGCATGTAAAAACCACAATGTCTATGACAGGCTTGGTGAAATTACAGCTCCAACACTTGTGATAGGTGGCGAAGACGATATATTTACCCCACGTTGGATGGCTGAAGAAATTCATGCTAAACTACCTAATTCAAAACTCTACCTCTACAAAGATGCAGGTCACGCCTTCCATTTTGAATATATGGAGGATTTTAATGCTAGAATCTTAGAGTGGTTGAAAAAGCAGTAACAGTAAAGGAAAGCTTAATTTAACTTCATTTGCTTTGTTGTTTAAGGTTCGAAGTAGCTCTTTACAGCGTCACCTTAAACGCCTAGCATCTAAAGCAAACTTAAGCTTTCTTAGCTAGGATTTGCATGATAGCAGGTACGGATTAAAATATATTTTACGCTTTATGGAGGTTGTGTTTATTAAATTCTTTACAAAAAGGCTTTAATCATGCAGAAAGGCTTACATTTTTTAAATACCTTATGTTTTCAGTTCTATCTAGTTGGTTATCTTTTTTCTCTACATTGAGTTTAGTTATTCTCATTGTTGTAGGCATTTTTATGATTTTAGTCATTCTGATGCAACGCCCTAAGCAAGAGGGTTTAGGTGCTGCATTTGGTGGTGGCATGACAAATCAAATGTTTGGTGCGCATACGACTAATGTACTAGAGAAACTGACTTTTAAATTAGCTATTCTTTTCATTGTCTTCTGTTTTGCTCGTTCTATCTTACTAGCTAAGCAAAACCAAGGTATTACTTTGATTTCAGAGCAGCCTATAGCTACAGAGGATGCGGCGATTGGAACTGATGAGATTACAGAGGATCAAGTAGAAAACATGGTTGAAGAAATCAAAACTAAGCTTAATGAAGAAGCTCAAAAGCAACAAAAGCAAGCTGAAGAAGTACTTGAAGAAGCTAAGCAAGATTCAGCCGATGCTATTGAATCAGCTAAGAGTGAAGTAGCTAAATAAAGTCACGGCACTTTTAACTTTAACAGCCCCTTAGCTATGATTGAATAGTTAGGGGCTTTTTTGTATAATGATACCTCAATTAATCACAGCTATACCAGGGCCTCAATCTTTGGCTTTAGGACAAAGACTCAAGCAAGTTGAATCGCCAACCGTGACTTATATTAGTGATGATTTTCCTATATTTTGGAAAAAGGCACAAGGCAGTTGGGTGTGGGATGTCGATGGTAATCAGTTCCTTGATTTAACCTCCGCGTTTGGAGTTGCGACTCTAGGGCACCGTCCAGAAGCCATGATTCATACTATACAAGAGCAATCAGAGCTCTTAGTTCATGGCATGGGGGATGTTCACCCTAGTGAAACTAAGGTAGAGTTATGTGAGGCTATTAGCACTATTACTTGGGGGCGCTGGACTGGTGAATCTGCCCAGACATTACTAATGAACTCTGGTTCAGATGCGATTGAAGCTGCTCTTAAAACAGCCTTTTTAAAAACAGGCAAAAACTTAGTCATTTCATTTAAAGACGCTTACCATGGTCTAGGTTACGGCGCCTTAACCCATTGTGGTTCAAAGCGTTTTCGTGAGCCTTTTCATGAGCAGCTACAAGAGCATCATATTCAGTTAGATTATCCCAAGGATGCAGATGGGATGACATTGCTCAAACAACAATTAGCATTGGTTGATGCCTCGCAAGTAGGAGCAGTTTTAGTCGAGCCAGTACAGGCTAGAGCAGGTACGCATGTGCCTCCAGTAGGTTTTTTACCTCTGTTACGTGAATGGACTCAGGAGCAGGGTGCTTGCTTAATTTTAGATGAAATTTATACCGGTTTTTTTAGAACAGGTAGTTATTTTGCTTGTGAGCAAGTAGGTGTCGTCCCCGATATTATTTGTATAGCTAAGGCTCTCACTGGTGGTTACCCTATATCTGCTTGTGTAGGTAGCCTAGAGGTGATGTCAGCATGGCCACAATCAACAGGGGAAGCCTTGCATACCAGTACTTATCTTGGAAATCCTTTAGGTTGTGCTATAGGGGTAACGGCTATAAAAACATTTAACCAAGCTCAAACCCAGCTACAAATTAAGGAGTCTTGTGAGAACTGGAAACAGGTACTCAATAACTATACTCAACATCCATTAGTGAAGCGTATCAAAGGCTTAGGTCTGATGTGGGCTGTAGAATGGGACGAACAGGCTGTGCAAAAAAAACATCAAATAAGTACTGCTAGTTGGAATATACAATTAGGTCTAGATTTACTTCAGAAAGGCATTATAACTCTACCTGAAGGTAACCATGGGGAGCTATTAGGTTTAAGTCCTAATATCACTATAGATAAAGAGCTCATAGAATGGGCTTGTAAGCAAATTTTTGCTACTTAATAATCATTAAATTGCTGAGTAAAATGTTTGATTTTACAAGGCTATCTATTTACATTTAATATTATGGAGCCTATCCAAGATCATATAACTCTAAATTCAATTTTTGTCAGAGAGCGCAATGCTCTTATGATACGTGCAGACTTCTCAAGTCTCTTTGCTCAATATTACTTACACTTATCTGAGTATAAACTCAAAGCTACTAGTAAAATAGACCACTTATTTAAAGATTGTTTGGCCGGTTTTTCGCTACACTTAGTGGCTCGTCCTTGGAAGGAAACTCATGCTTGGACTTTGAACTTACGTGCACCGCGTTTAAATATGTTTTTGAGTGGAACCTGTGTTTCTCAGCAGGTAGTAGGCAGAGTGTTTACTGAAGATATTAAAGAAGCAGAATGTAATGTTCTGTATGCTCAAGTTTTAGAGCATCATCTTGATAAACCTAAACAATCAGTGATTGAGTTAGACTACGAAACTCCTTTATCATGGATAGAATCTTATTATGAGCACAGTGAGCAACGTCCTTGTCGAGTGTTTTGGTTAGGCGAAGATAATTATGTTTTGATTGCGGCTCAGCCAGATTGTGATTTAGAATGGTTAAAATCTTTAGATGTTGAAGCTGTCAAAAATTTAGATCAAACTGAAACTTTACACGATTTAGAAAAACGTCAATTAGCTTGGCATTGTGGCTGCTCTGTAGAAAAACTATTGCCATTACTTAGTATGTGGAAAGATAAGTTAGATGAGCTATTTATTGATGGGGCTGCTTGTCGAGCGCATTGCCCTCGTTGTGCGGCTCATTATTTAATTACTCGAGATAAACTAGAGGCCTTTTTTGCTGACGATAAAGAATAATAAAAATGATGAACCAATTCAATTTTGATGAAATTATTGCGCGTAGAGGCACAGGATCCCTAAAATGGGATAGAAACGCAGCACTTGAACCATTTTGGGTAGCTGACATGGATTTTAAGTCTCCTCCATGTTTAATTGAAGCTCTACAAGAGCGCTTGAATCATGGTATTTACGGTTATGCTATTCCTCATGCTGGATTAACCGAAGCTTTTATTGATTATGCTAAGTCTCGTTTAGGTGTTGAGGTAAAAGAAGAGTGGTTGTGCCCTCTAGGAGGCCTTGTTCCGGCTTTATCAATCGCTGCGCAAGCATATGCTCAAGAAGGAGAAAGCCTCATGACAACTACACCTATCTACACTCCATTTTTAAAAGTAGGTAGAGATGCTCAGTTAGAGACCATCACTGTAAATCATACTTATAATAGTAGCTTATCTCGTTGGGAGATGGATTGGGAAGCCATGGAAAAAAATGTACAGGCTAACACACGCTTGTTTTTACTCTCAAACCCTCAGAACCCTTTAGGTCGAGCTTTCTCTAAAGAAGAGGTGATAAAATTAGCGGAATTTTGTGAGCGTCATGATTTAATTTTGATTGCTGATGAAATTCACTGTGACTTAATTTTAGACGAGGCTGCAACCCCTCATTTTTCTGGTCTTAATTTGCCCGAAAATCTACGTGATAGGACTGTTACCTTGCTCTCTCCTAGTAAAACTTATAATATGGCAGGCATAGGTTTTGCTTATGCTGTGATTCCTAACACTAAGCTCAGAAATAAATTTGTATTAGCCAAAGGTTGTACACAACCAGAGATTAACTGTTTTGCTTATTATGCGGCTGAAGCCGCTTACAGAGGTGGTGAGTCATGGCGCCAAGAGTTATTAGCTTACTTGCGTGGTAATCGAGATTTGCTCATAGAAACTGTAAATACTCAACTACCTCAAATTAAAATTCCAACTATTGAGGCTACTTATTTAGCTTGGTTAGATTTTTCAGCTACAGGCTTTGAAAAACCAGCTGAATTATTAGAAAAGCAAGGGGTGTTTACCGCTCCTGGAGCTTGGTACGGTCAAGAACCGGCTTTGCGAATTAATTATGCTTGTCCACGCTCAAAATTATTGGGGTTATTAGATAAATTGACAGCTACATTTGGCCCATAAAATGAGATGCCTATAAAAAAACTCAGCATTCCTAATTTCGAACTTTGCCGATGTATCGGCAGAGGCAATTACGGTGATGTATGGTTAGCAAAGAGTATTTCTGGTACGTGGTGCGCTATCAAAGTGGTTTGGCGTACCAATTTTCCTGATAATGAAAGCTTTGAGCAAGAATTCAGTGGTATATTGTATTATGAGCCAATTTCTAGGTCTCATGAAAGCTTGATGAAAATTCTCTATGTAGGTAGAGATGAAGGCAATCAGTTTTATTACTATGTGTCTGAACTCGCTGATGATAGCCAGAGTCATACAAACACATTTGTAGCTGAAAGTTACCACCCAGCCACACTCACTGAAATAATCAGGCGTCATCCCGAAGGGTTGAAAATGCCTCAATTATTAAATTTAAGTAAAGAAATTCTCTCAGCTATTGATTATTTGCATAGCAAAGACCTTATTCATCGAGATATAAAGCCAAGCAATATCATTTTTATCAATGGCAAAGCAAAATTGGCAGATATCGGATCAGTGAGCTTTATTGGTCAAAAATTATTGGTGGGAACACAAGGGTACATGCCTCCTGAAGGGCCTATAGCCAAACAGTCTGATCTATACAGTATAGGCATGGTTATTTACGAGGCATTTACAGGTTTAAATAGGTTAGAATTCCCAAAAATACCGCAACAAAAACAACTAGTTTTAGGCTCTAGAAGACTCAATAAAATTATTTGTAAATTAGCCCATCCGCAACTAAAGGAGCGCTACAATAACCCCGAATTAGCTATAAAAGACATTAATAAAATAGCACAAGGGAAAAAAATTAAGACTTCTTGGGAGCGGTTACAACTCATGCTGCTAATGATGGCGTTTTTATTAAGTGCCGCGATATTGGCTATCAGTTGGGGGTATTTTGCCAACAATGAAAAACAAGAAGAGATTCAAAATACTACTAACCTTGACCAAGGTTGGGTTAAAGTCTCGAGCAAACCACAGGGAGCTCAAGTAATTAATTTGAAAACTAATACAGTATTAGGCGAGACTCCTTTAAATAGGCTGTTACCTTTTGCTCAAGATCAACAAGTTCAACTACAGTTCAGTTTAGAAGGTTATCATAATATAACCGTTAAGTTTATACCTAGAGCTCAAGAGCTTATTGTCCTAAATCCAATTTTAGTTGAGCTAGTCAAATTAGAAAAAGCACAAAGTAATAATATTTCACCATCAAATAATACTGAAGCGATTAATTTCACTAAGGATAAAGTATGGAAAAATAATTTAGGTGTCAATTTTATTCAATTTAATGAAGTTTATATATCTCAAACAGAAATAACCAATGATAGTTATAATCAGTATTTAATTGATTCAAGTCAGCCTTACCAAAAAGTTTTTGGATTAGGTTCTTACCCAGTAGTGAGCATAACAATAGAAGAAGCTAGGGCTTTTTGCCAATGGCTCACCCAAGAAGATAAAAAGCTAGGCATTATCGGCCAAAAAGAATATTACCGATTACCTTCTGATATAGAGTGGAGCGCCCTAATGGGACATAAAGAGAGCCTAGAATTAACTCCCTTCGAAAGAGAAAAGAAAGCGCAATTAAACAAAAAACTGTTAAGTACAATTAAGAATTATAAATTAAGAGATAACACAGCCAATTTAGCCGATGAATCTTATTATTTAGAATTTCCACAAGCTTCTTTTATCAGTGGTTATGAAGATGGGTGGGGTAACTTAAGCCCAGTCGCTAGCTATAAGGCAGATGAAAATAATTTGCATGATATTATTGGAAACGTTTGGGAGTGGATAGAAGATGATTACAGCCCCACAGAAAGCTATCCATTTTGTAGGGGAGGTAGTTGGAAAACCTATGACCCATTAAAGTTAACTTACGCTTATAGAAATGTTACCGAAAAAAGCTTTAAAAGTCCTGAAATAGGATTTAGAATCGTTCTCGCTCAAGATAAGGCGCAGAGCAACGAAACGAATACTTTAGAAACCCCATAAACCTGTTTTACTAAAACCATGAAAGTTATAAAAATTATCATCATTAGTCTGCTCTGTCTTATATCCTTTGTCATACTTTCTGTAGTCATAGGTGTTAACCAATTAGCAAAAAAAGAAACCATTGTTGAGCTCATCAATAATCAAACTCAGGCTCAAGCCAGTTTAGAAGAGGTGAACGTACAATGGTTCCCTCTAGCGATAAGCCTCAAAGGACTTAGCTTAGACCCAAAAGACAGCAGTCTAAAGCTCATCAACCCTGAACAACCAGCCATAAGCTTAGCTGAGCTCAACCTCTATGTAGACCTTAAGGCAGGTGTACAAAAGAAGCTTAAAGTCAGCAACATAGAGCTCAAAAAAGCAGTGATTAATGCCTCAGTATTAGCTAATGGAGAGCTTGATATAGCGCAATGGTTAGCTCCACAAAAAACAGCGGCAACGACAGCCATGGAGAATTCACCTAAACAGTCGCTCATTTATGCAGGTGTAGGAGCTGGTGGTTCAGCAGAAACCGCAGATGCTGCCATTTTTATCTTAGACGACTTTTCACTAGAGGACACCATAGTGAATCTTAAATTAGTCAAAGAAAAAGCACTGGTAAGTGTTAAAAACCTATCTATTAGCACACAAGATTTTCAGTACCCTCTAGCCCAACAATTACTGACCCACAGTGTTGATGTCAATCTAGCTGCTGATATTAGTTATGAGCAAATGATTCAGCAAAAACAAAAAACAGGATCAGCCAAGGCTCACATAGTATTAGCTGGAACTACTGCGATGAGTTACCTTATTGATAAAGGAGAGTTTTTCCCTAATATTATCACCACAGCGCTGACCGTTGACAAAAAATCACAAGTTTCTGTGAGTGAGAATTTACTCTCAGAGATTAACCAAGTTATAGCACTTGCAGGTCAATTTATGCCGAGTTTGCCTTCGGTCAGCTCAACATTTAATGCCTCAGAAAACATGGTATTAACTGCCGAGTATAATGCGCCTAAAGAAACAGTGACTTTATTAAAGCCCATCACATTAACATCTCAAGATTGGGGCTTATCACTAGGTAACCCAGGTAACGTTAATTTAGCCAAGCAAAGCCAACAAGTAGGGCTAGCACTCATAGCTAACGAGGCTCTTAGCCAAAAAGCCGCAAAGGAAATAAATCAAGGAAAATTAGCATCTCTAGGTTTAAGTAAGCTTTTATTTACAGATGACAAGCTCACACTCAAAGGAGAGTTAAAGGGGAGTTTTACTAATCCAAAAGTGAGTGTGGATGACTCGCTTAAACCACAAAACCTTATTAAAGAAACGCTTAAATCAGAAATAGGTAACCAACTAAAAAATCTCTTAGGATTTTAAAAAGTCTCTCTAAAAAAATACATTCATTCATCATTAAACACGCATGACCCAAGCTTCACGCAAACTTATGAAATCATTGGCCTTAGGTGCTTTGATATCGGTCTTATTTCTCTTGGTCATGGGGCCCTTTGTGCGTGTTTCTGGGGCAGGGTTAGGCTGTCCCGATTGGCCTAAGTGCTGGGGCTGTTGGTTTCCTCCTTCTTCAGTAGAGGAAGTAGACTTTGATAAGCTTAATTTTGAAAAGTTTGAGCGTAAATCAGGGCAAGAAGCATTAACTGTCGAAAAGCTCAAAAGCGAATTCAGTCAGAAAAAAGCATGGATAGAGTATGTCAACCGCCTGAGTAGCTTACCTGTAGGCTTTTACGCATTAGCCTTACTCATCTTTGCCCATGTTAAAGGACGTAAGTATATAGATATTATCCTTTGTGCTTGGTTAGCTTTTATCCTCATACTCGTCAATGCTTGGCTAGGAGCCAGAGTGGTACTGACAGGCCTACAAGAAGGGTTAATAAGCGCTCATTTAGCTATGGCATTTGTCTTGCTAGCGGTTGATATTTATGTGGTTTATAGAGTGTGCTCCAGCCCGAATTTACCTACATTTGCCGAATTCAAAGAAAAATATGCTTTTACATTCACCCCGTTAGCACAACTTGGAGGTGTGTTGCTCATACTTATGATTGCAGAAGGGATGCTAGGTGTGCAAATTCGAGAACTGACAGACAGGTTAGCTAAGGATCACGCGACTCAAGATCAGACAACTTGGCTAGCTACACTCAAGCAATACACCGTATTTTTTGTTCATCGTAGTGGATCCTGGCTTATCTTTGCTGCTGTGATATTCTGGGCATACCTACAAATGAAGACCAAGGCTAAGCTTAGTTTAGCCATGAAACTTTTGTTGATCCTTGTATTTGCACAAATGGTGCTAGGCATTATCATGTCTCATTGGGGAATTTATGATGCAGTGCAGGTGTTGCATGTTGTCTTTTCCTCATGGATGTACTGCCTTATTTTATGGCTCTTTATGCAGTTTGGTTTTAATACTCGAACCACCCAAGATTAACCTATTTATTTTTTTATTGCTTATTTTATGACCTACGCAGAAAAACTTCATTCACGCATCAAACAGACAGGCTCAGCTCTCTGTGTTGGACTTGATCCTCGTGTTGAGCGTATCAGCCCAGCAGAGCTTACGCAGGCCAATGGTGACGTCATACAAGCCTTAGAAACACAACTCAACACACTCATCGAGTCCGTAGCTAACCTCACCGCTGCTTTTAAGCCTAACATGGCTTACTTTGAGGCATTAGGTATAGAAGGCTTACAACTCCTCGAACGTGTTATTAAGAGCATCCCCAGAGACATTCCAATCATCCTCGATGCCAAGCGTTCAGATATCGGTGAAACACAGAAATACTACGCCAAAAGCTACTTTGAACTCATGGATGTAGATGCGGTGACTCTAAATCCATTTATGGGTTATGACTCTATTGAACCATTTTTAGACTATGCAGGCAAAGGCGTCTACTTATTAGCCGTCACTTCTAATGCTGGCAGTATGGATATCCAACGCCGCAAAGTAGGAGAGCAATACGTCTACGAATGGGTAGGAGAAATGGCAACTAGAGCCGCCACAGAGAATAGAGCGACGAGTGTTGGTCTAGTCGTAGGTCTGACTAACGCAGGTGATGCACAGGTGCTTAACCGTTTGCCAGATGTGCCATTACTCATGCCAGGATTAGGCGCTCAAGGAGGAGCTGTTGATGTGCTCAAGGAGCGTAGCTTTGAAGCTCCGTCACTCATCAATGTCTCACGTGGCGTAGCTTACCCGCCAGTAGGCACCACACAATTAGAAGCCGCTCAACAATTCGCAGTTCAAATTGCAGATGGTTTTAATTTTTAATATTTCCTCATTATGCCATTAGCCAAACGTATTATCCCATGCCTCGATGTCAAAGACGGCAGAGTGGTCAAGGGTACTAATTTTGTCAACCTTATCGATGCTGGAGACCCTGTAGCCTGTGCTATTGCTTATAATGAGCAAGAGGCAGATGAACTTGTATTCCTTGATATTACAGCGAGTAGTGATAACCGAGACACTATTGTCGATGTCGTACGTAAGACATCAGAACATTGTTTCATGCCGTTGACTGTAGGTGGAGGCATACGTCAGGTCGAGGATGTACGCACTATGCTCATGGCAGGTGCTGACAAGGTCAGTATTAATACCGCCGCTATTCATGACCCAGAGCTCGTGAATCGCGCTTATGATAATTTTGGTAGCCAGTGTATCGTCGTCGCTATTGACGCCAAACGAGTAGGTAACAGTTGGAAAGTGTTCACCCACGGAGGCAGAAACCAAACCGAACTTGACGCCATCGAATGGGCGCAAGAGCTGGTTGATAGAGGAGCAGGCGAAGTTTTGCTCACCAGTATGGACGCTGACGGTTCAAAAGATGGTTACGATGTTGAACTCACCAAACGAGTTAGCCAATCAGTAGCAGTACCCGTCATTGCTAGTGGTGGGGCAGGGAACCTCAGTCACCTAGAGCAAGTTCTTAAAGAAGGCTATGCAGACGCTGTACTTGCTGCGAGTATTTTTCATTTTGGTGAATACAGCATCAAAGAAGCCAAAGAATACTTACACCAAGCAGGTTTACCAGTAAGACTCTAATATTAAAAAAGATGACCACACTTTATAAAAAATCCTATTTTTATAGAGTTTTGGGTGTCTTATTGATGCTGTTAGCGCTTTGGCTAGCGGGTTGGCTGCAAACTGGTTTTCGTAAAAATGCGAGTTTTTTACTAAGCGAAATTCAGATTAATGACCCAGCTTCTCAGCTTGGTGGGCTTGATTATGTAGAGAGACTCAACACACGTGTGCTTGCTAAGACAACAGGGGCGAGTCGCCATTTCTTAGCTGCGGTCACGCATATTAGAGCCATGGAAGACTTTAATAATTACGCTTGGGATGAACTAGCCAAAAAGTATGAAACCATGGTACTACTTAGCCCTATGAACGCTTCTTATTGGGAGTTGGGGAGCTGGCATATCTCACGTAATGCGGTTGCGCATTACCAGAGAGCAGCGTCAGAAATTAATCCATCTAATCCTCAACCCTTATCTGAAAGTACTCAAGCCCTCATTAACCAATACCGCCAAAAGGGCACAGCCTTTTTAGAAAGAGGGCTAGAGCTCATGCCAGACAGTGCTTCCCTCACGGATGCACTCGCCAAAATATACGCAGACGCTCAGTTTGACGCCAACTACCTCAAAGCCGCTCAAGTCTACGCCAACTATATCAAGCAAAACCAAGACGAGGGCTACCCAAAACGCTTTTTACGTTCAGAAATATACCTACTCGCTAAATTACCCACCCACAGAGTAGAAGCCTACCAAAAAGCACGCCAATTACTACTAGATAGCAATAGCAAAGAACACCAAGTACCTATTCTACAGTCGATTACGTACTACCTGCAGAGCACCCCACAAGTCCAACAACACCTCAGCCAAAACCAGCTTCAACCACTGAGCCTCGCCGACATATTTAACCAACCTAACATCCAACAAAAGGACATCCAACGCTACCACAGCTACCTCATCAAAAAGGGCTACAATTTTAATTAGATTTTTTGCATGCTAATTGCTACACTTATAAAATGAAGGTTAAAAAGTTAGAAATCCTTATTTTCATAGGAGCTATAATAGTTTTGGTTGCAGCTATTATTAATCCAATTAATAATTTTTTTATTAGAAGCTCATTTCTAGCCTCATTAATCATTCTATGGATTCAGCTGACTAAATATTTTTGGAAATATAAACGTATCAGTTATTCTATAATTATTTTGCCTATTATTATAGTTGTCTGGCTCTTTATCCCTTCTAAAACAACGATAGATAAAAACGAGTTGGCTTCTTTATACCTCAAACATCTCACCAGTTATGAAGGTGTGAAATACCTATGGGGAGGAGAAGGGAGAGCTGGTATTGATTGTTCAGGTTTACCTAGAAAAGCCTATAGAGAGGCTTTATTTAATTACGGCTTTAAAAACCTCAACCCACGAGCTTTTAAACTATCTATTGAACAATGGTGGTTCGATACCAGTGCGGATGCCTTATCTCAAGGTTACCGAGGTTTTACTACTCCAGTTGGCGTTAGTGGTAAATTAACTCAGATGGATGACTCTACGTTAGTAGCTGGAGATATAGCTGTGACTCAAAGTGGTGTTCACGCCTTAGTTTATGTTGGTAATCATCAATGGATCCAAGCAGATCCAGGTAGCCACAAAGTCGTCACATTAAACCCTAAATTAGATGCTAACGCTTGGTTTCGAACACCTGTGAGCATTCATAGATGGAGTTTGCTTATAGATTAACTAATAAGTTGATAAACTTAAACTAACTAAAAAAATGGAATCAACGAATGAATAAGGAGCTGATAAGACTCGCAGTCCCGCCCCTGCGGGACGAGTAGCCCCCTCGAGGGGCGAACAATTACGAGAGAATAACGAGTAATTTTGGACAGGAGTGTAGCGACGTGCCTAGCGTAGCTAGGTGGCGAATAGCCATCAATCAAAACAAAGGCTATAGAATTAGTTTTAATAAATATTTTCTTATTTATGGACTTGAAAAAACTAGTAAAAATAAATAGATTATTAGAGTTGTTGCTTAACTTAGTTAGCATCCTTCGTTCTGTATAAAATTAAGGGAGCATCAAGTTCGATCGAGTCGCTGTCATGCCTTCTATCTTTGCAAAAGGGTAGTTGAAGGACGGCATAAGCTTGGCAACCGTTCCCACCTAAACATACCCGAGAACAAAGGCTATGTTTGATAACTACTTATAGGCAACAACACTTTTTTCTTCTTTTGAGGAAGGAGGGGCGAAGTATATCTTACTTCATACGGGCATGGCAGTAACATTGATTCGCCCATTGCTAGCAACGGCTCTCACCCTTCAAGAGGGCTTCTCGATTGCTAAAGCAATCTGCGAGTCTTATCAGCCACACTATTCGTTAGCTGATTTCTACAGCCAACTCTTAAAAGCCTCGTATCTAAAGCTAGCTAGACTTCTACAGGGTAGGTTTATGATAATTTTTATAAGCTGATAAGAATCGAGTATAGTTTTATTCTTTTTTACTTAGCGACTTTGCGGCTTTGCGTGCGCTTATTTAGAAGGTCTTATAACCATACTATCTAATACTAACACCTATGATGTAAGGTAGAGACTCTTACTCAGAAGCTCCTTCTGCCTGCCTTGCAGCTAGTTTATCGTTGAGGTACAACATCGCTGTCACATCGTCGCCGATTTTTTCGAGGACGGTGATGATGTCTTCGATGCTTTTTTCTTCTTCGACTTGTTCGTCGATGAACCACTGGAGATGACTTTGTGTGGCGTAGTCATTGAGCTCTTTGGCTAGGGCGTAGAGATTGTTAATCGCTAGAGTGTTTTCCTGTTCGTAGCTGAGAGCCATTTTAAAGGCGTCTAATGTAGAGTCAAAATTGAGCTTAGGTTTAGCAATGCTCTCAAGCTCTAATTTGCCACCTCGGTCATGAAGGTAAGTGATGAGCTTATAACCGTGGACTTGCTCTTCTTGGTGTTGTAAATACATCCAGTGTGCAAACCCGTCTAAGTTTTCAGCTTCGAAATAGGCTGACATTTGTAAATAAGAGTAAGATGCTGCGTATTCTTGGTTAATTTGCGAATTGATGGCGGTTTGTAATTTTGGATTGATCATAATATTTAAAGTTTAGACAGTTTTGTGTTAGCTCTATTTAATTATCGTCACACAAGCTAGATACTGTCAATTTTTTATAACTTACTTATCACTGTGTCATCTAGGGTGAGGATGCTCTCCTCTCTGCTAGCGAGTGTTTTGAGTTGCACCTGTGGGTATTCTGAACCGATGACAATGGCTTGCTTGGCTTGGAGTTGCTCAGCTTTTTTGAATTGTTTGCCCACATTCATGGGTTCTAGATTGTACTGTACCTTGCGGTTTTGCTGGCGTAGTTGACGCCCTAGATTCTCTGCGGCTACACGGTTGTCTTCATCTGCGATGACAATGTAGTAGTCTATTTGCTCTGAATCGAGAATGGCTTGCTCCATCTTTGCCTTGGCGTGTGGTGTGGCATCAATGAGGAGAGCAGGGGTTTGGTCTCCCATGCCAAAGCCTACAGCTGGTAAATCTACTTTGCCGTTAGATAGGCCAGAGAGTAGGTTGTCATAACGTCCACCACCAGCAATAGCGCGTAAGCCGTGCTTGCAGTCAAAGATTTCAAAGACGGTGCTGTTGTAATAAGCCAATCCACGGACAATTTTAAGATCAATATCAATATGCTCACTTAAACCTCGTTGTTCGAGACGAGTGTTGAGCTCGATGAGGTTGGGGCTGGCTTGCGCACCAAGGGCAATAAATTCATCAACAGCACTTAGCTGAAGGTTTAGTTTATCAAGCTCTACTTGGAGTTTTTCGCTAGAGAGTTTTTCGTATTTGTCGATGATGGGGAGTAGCTCATCTAGTTGATCATCACTGAGTCCTTGTTGCTTAGCAAAAGCTTGCCACGCTGTTCTATCCGATAAGCGCAGGACAAAATCACCTTGTTTAAATCCAAATTGGAGCATCATGTCAATTGCCAGACTGATGATTTCGATATCTGCACTCACTCCTGAGACACCAAAAATATCTAGGTTGAATTGGTAGAATTCACGGCCACGACCTTTTTGTGGTTTTTCATAGCGAAAACAAGGTCCAATCTCAAACCATTTGATAGGCTTAGGGTAGTTACGCTCTTGTGCGATTACCATGCGAGCTAGTGATGCAGTGACTTCTGGACGTAGTGTGACCTCACGGTTGCCTTTGTCTTGGAAATTAAAGAGTTGAGTAGTGAGCTCGCCACCGGTCTTCTCTAGGTAAAGGTTGGTGGACTCTAAGTAAGGAGTCTGATACTCCACAAAGCCATAGTTTTTGGCGACTTGGCGCCATTGTTGCATGAGGTAGTTGCGGATTTGACAATCAGCAGGGTAGAAGTCCCTAAATCCAGGGAGTGATTTTACATCGATGGCCATCATAATGGGTGACTGCTTAACTAAGTTAGTAGGCAGTTAATATTAACTTAATTAAGGTAAGCGTGGGAATTTAGAGAAATCAGGTTTGCGTTTTTCGACAAAGGCTTGCTTGCCTTCCTGCGCCTCTTCACTCATGTAGTAGAGCAAAGTGGCGTTACCTGCAAGCTCTTGCAAGCCCATTTGTCCATCCAAGTCAGCATTAAAGGCTGATTTAAGACAGCGTAAAGAGAGAGGTGAATGTTGAAGGATTTCAGAGCACCACTGAACGGTTTCTTTTTCCAAGTCGGCGACAGGCACAACCGTGTTGACCAATCCCATGTCTAGAGCTTCTTGTGCTCCGTATTGACGGCAGAGGTACCAAATCTCACGGGCTTTTTTCTGCCCTACGATACTCGCTAGATAACTCGCACCAAAACCACCGTCAAATGAGCCTACTTTAGGCCCTGTTTGCCCAAAGCGTGCATTATCCGCACAGATGGTCAAATCACAGATAACATGCAGTACATGACCTCCTCCAATAGCATAACCAGCTACCATAGCCACAACAGGTTTAGGCATTTGTCTAATGCGGCGTTGGACTTCGAGGATATTGAGGCGAGGTACGCCATCTGAACCTACATAGCCAGCTTCACCACGGACTTTTTGATCGCCTCCAGAGCAGAAGGCTTGCTCACCTTGACCAGTGAGGATAATCACGCCTACTTTTGGGTCTTCGTGAGCGTCATCAAGAGCCTTGAGCATTTCATGCACCGTTTGGGGACGAAATGCGTTGCGCACTTCTGGACGGTTAATTGTTATTTTGGCAATATCTAAAGTTTCGTGTACTTCGTAGAGTATGTCTTCGTAGTTGGCTTTGCTAATCCACATAATGCTTGAATGAAATAGGGGTTTTTAAAGGTTAATCTTTCTCGGGTTCTTCGGCTTCAACATCTATAATTTGACCTTGAGCACCTGAATCCTTGAAGCTAGTTGGTTGATCATCAGCTGGAGGCTGATGTTGTTTGAATTGACCCGTGAATTGACTCATAAAACTAAATTGTTTTTTGATGATTTTAAAACACTGCCACCAAATAAGAGCAGCAATACCCTCATCAATAAAAGGTAGAGGGTCAGGTCTCCAAGCTAAAAATATTAAATAAAAACTAGTGAGAATCAGCCCCACCCATGGCAGGCAACCGCTATTGCTTGAGGTTGGAGGAGCTTGATTCACCTAATTAATATGTTACTTCTTAGCTGTTTTTTTCTTAGCAGGTTTTTCTTCTGGATCGTCTTCTGCTTTAATATCGATAGGAGACTCTAAAATTGCTTTTAAATCGTCCACACTTAGGCTCGAAGCAAAACTTTCGCCACCTAAGATATTCGTAACCAATGAGGTTTTTTGGTGCTGAAGCACACGGATTTTTTCCTCGACTGTATTACGTGTAATTAGACGATAGGCAATAACCTTGCTCTTTTGTCCAATACGGTGAGTACGGTCAATAGCTTGGTTTTCTACAGCTGGGTTCCACCATGGATCAAAGAGTACCACATAAGAAGCAGAGGTGAGGTTAAGACCGGCTCCACCTGCTTTGAGTGATAGCAGGAATACTGAAGGGTCCTTGGTAGTTTGGAAGCTTTCAATTTCTGCTTTCCTGTCCTTGGTTTTACCTGTGAGATAATGGAACGGACGGCTCTCGCTTTCAAGTCGGCTACGGATGATATTAAGCATCGCCACGAACTGAGAGAAGACAAGCACCTTGTGACCTTGCTCATAGAGCTGATCCAAGAGATAGAAGAGAGAGTTGATTTTACTACTTTCTTCATTCATGAACTTAGGATCAATGAGTCCAGGGTGACAACAAATCTGTCTAAGACGCATGAGGCCTTGGAGAATAGCAAAGCTGTTTTTCTTCACATCATCATCAGAATTAGATCCTAATAGTGATTGTTGGATACGCTTAAGCTCATTGTTATAAAGCTCAGCTTGTACTGGCTCCATATCTGCAAAGACTTCTTCTTCAGTACGCGGTGGCAAATCTTTGGCAACTTGGAGCTTAGTTCTACGTAATAAGAACGGACGTAGTCTAGAAGCTAGGCGGTTTTGAGCCATAGTGTCCTTGCGTTTGTCAAAGTGCTCACGGAAGTAAGCTTTTGAGCCAAGTACACCAGGCATAGCAAATGACATGAGTGACCACATATCGAGTAAGCGGTTCTCAATAGGAGTACCAGAAAGGACTAGGCGGTTGTCAGACTTGATTTCACGAGAAGATTTAGCTGCTTTTGAATCAGGGTTTTTGATTTGCTGACCTTCATCCATCACGACTGTTAGCCAAGTGATGTCTTCTAACTCTTCATTACAGATACGTAATTGAGCGTAGTTGATAACTAAAATATCAATATCTTTTTTAATAGCTGCAGGATCAACATCACTACGATTACGTAGGACGCTTACCTTGAGCTGAGGAGTGAATGTCTGTGCCTCTTGAGCCCAAACATCAAGTACTGACTTAGGACAAACGACCAAACAAGGTTGGTGAGGCTTTTTGGCTTTTTTCTCTTCTTCTTTGAGCCAGAGAATATAAGCCAAACTTTGTAAAGTTTTACCAAGCCCCATATCATCGGCAAGGATACCACCAAACTTGTTTTTAGCTAAGTAAACTAAGAACTGAAAACCTTGTAACTGATAAGGACGTAGGGTTGCTTTTAGGCCTTTTGGTGGTTGCTCTTGTACATCGACTTCAATTTCTTGAGCGTGAGTACAGATGCGGTTCCATGCTTGAGGATCAAAGATTTCTGAAGCACTAGAATCGACCAAGTGCAGGGCATGCATACGGTGAGTCTCACCCGTTAAATCAAATGGATCTAGGCCTAAGCGAGTTACAGCCTGACGTTGAGAAGGGTTGAGTTTGATGTCAAGACGCATCCAAGTACCGTCTTCCATACGTACATAGCCACCACGAGCAGCTACGAGTGAGCGGATTTGAGCCTTACTTAAGTCGATACCTTCAACATCAATAACCACACGCAGGTCGAACCAATCAATTTCCTGATTAACGACTTCAAAGCGTACAGAAGCTGAGACAGGGTCTTCCATAAGACTCTGGAGTTTACCATCGAGCTTCGTTTGAATCGATTTAGGAAGGTTGGTGTACCATTCATGGAATTTCTCTGGGAAGTGTTTGCTAACACGCACTTTGAATTTGCCGATTTTTTGGTCATATGAAAGACCCATATCAGCTAAGTAATCTGGTAAATGGTATAAATCACGGCGGTCAAATCTCAAAAGTAGAGATTTTTCATTAGGGATTTTTTGTTCGATGACTTCCCAACCTTGCTTGGTGTACTTCTCAGTACGGCGTGCTTGTTTGTCGCTAGCCTCTACGTTGATAACAAGGTGCTCTGTTTCAGCTGAGTTGAGACCTTGAATAAGTTCAATATCAAAAGAAGGTACTAAATCAATATCCACCACTTTATCTACGATAGATTCAGGCAGTGAGGCTCCAATTTTGCGTAAGAATTCAACCCCATCTAAACTATTAATGATAGAAGTAGGGATATAGTAGTTAGGCTGAATCTCTGTCTCTTCGACCCATTGTGGAGGACCTTGGAAAACGGTCTCATCTGATTGGTAGAGAACTTTACACCCTTGAAGTAGTCTTACTGAGTGAGCAATGATATTGCCCTCATCGGTACGCAACTCTAGGTTAAAGTATTCATTATTACCAGGGATGTCTAGGCATTTCCAATGGAGAGCTCTATCTGAAACTTTAAATGGTAGTTCATCGAGGTTGACCATGTAGCCTTTGAGTTTAGGCTGATGGAAAAGGCGATTCATAAAAGCGCAAGCTTCGTGCTTATCAAGGTCTAAATGTAAGACACCGTACTCTTTGCTGTGTGCAGAAAAATGATCAAAGAGTAGCTGACTAGGCATATCCATCAGGATAGCTGAACGTAAATATTCTTTCTCTAGATTGTCAAAAATAGCTTGCTCGTTAATGGGCTCCCAAATTTCTGAATTTCCCCACTGAAGTTCTAAACGAGCTTCATTGATGGTTGAAAGTAGACGAAGTTTGACAGTTCTTGGCACTTCGATAATCGCGTTTTCTTGAACTGTGTCAATACGGTCATACCAACGAGAGATTTCTTGCTCTTTTTCCCATTCCCTCATTTTGTCCTGTACTCCAGAGAGGTCAGTGATAACTTCTAAGAATTCAGGGTATTGAATTTTCTTTTTGAAAAAGGCATAAGCAATATAATTCCAAAATTCAACAATATCAGCAGGAGGAATAGGCCAGATGCTAATAGGGTCATAACTATTAATTTCCCAACCTGAGTGTAATCTGACTAAGTCATGGTCATGTAACTCGCCTTCGATAACATAACGGCGGTAGCGTTTCTCCAGTTTACTAATAAAATCAGCTTCTTTATCAGTGACTTCTCTATCTAATTTCTCTTCAATAACATCAATGAGAGGCTGGTCATCCATCTCATTAGGCGTTTCAGGCAAGTCACTACCACGCTCAAGGCGCTCTTTCATCGTAGCGTATAAACACGCACCTCTGACGTCTTCATCTTCGGCATTACAAGACCCAAACCAATGGTTACCTTGGAGTCTTAAAAGTGTCTTATAAAGGTTGCCTTCGTATTCAACGCGACCTTGGATATAGAGGTGGTTACCGAAAATTTGCTGTACAGCTGCTTCTTGCTGTATTTCTTCGCCTTTGTGGCGGGCTTCTTCTGAAAAACTATTTAAAAAATTGAGTGTAGCTCTATCTGGATTCATTTGCTGATGTGTATAAAAAAGTGCAGCTCAGATATAGCACAGTTTACAGATTCACGCTATATAAAGTTACAATTTATTTACATAGCTAAATTTTACTATTACCTTAATAATAAATTTCACCCTACACGACAAAAAATCAACGATAGGAAGTAGATGTAAGAGTTATAGGTGAAATTCAGTTAATCAAAAAATGATAAAAAATAAGAGAATCAAATACCTTATGGTATCATTATTTTTTTTGTCGTGTAGTGTGAATAAATTTAGCTAATATCAAATACATTGACATAGTGAATTTACGCGACTAGTTATCGAAAGTAACAAATGTTGCATTAGCAAGTTGCACCCACCAAGTAATGAAAAATTAATAATTAATAAAATATTCTTCTTAATTATTACGTTCTTATAAAAAAGATAATTCTATGAATAAAAATCAAAACATATCAATTTCTATATTTATCTTGCTGCTTGTATGGTTAAATCCGACTTGTTTCGCCATTGAATTAGAGTCAGATTTATTTGCTGAATCTGACTCCTCATCAATAAAATTAGATGTCTTTCCTCAGTCGTCTC
>DGJT01000010.1 GCA_002387565.1 Akkermansiaceae bacterium UBA4589
AGCTACCATCTCTAATGCCATGGACGTAGGTGCACCAAGTAACTTTGTTAGACTACAGGAACTTTATGAACATGATTTAGAAGCCATACGTGCGGATATCTCAGGTTATTTCTGTGATGATGAACAGAACTACCAAGGAGTCAGAGAGGTCAAAGCTAGCTATAATTACACCATAGACCCTCATACTGCTATTGGTTACCTAGCAGCAAAAGAATACCTCAGTGAGCATCCAGAGGCTAACACCATCGTTTTAGGTACAGCACACCCAGCCAAATTCCTAGAAATCATGCAGAAAGCATTACCAGAGCACAGTATTGAAATCCCACAGGCTCTGTTAAATCTACAAAATAAAGAAAAAACAGCCTTACTTCTCAGCAAAGATTTCAACACATTCAAAGAGTTTTTACTCAATCGAAAATAATTATAGGTTTTTGATACGAAAAAGCTAAAAATGTATTGACATTAACAGGTGTTTTACGTAAATCATGCGTCCCTACTTGGCGTTGGAACGTCAAACTAGAGTTTAAACTATTATTATGAAAGCCGATTTACATCCTACTTATCATCCTGTAGTCTTTCTTGACATCACTACAGGCAAGAAATTTATCTCTCGCTCAACAGCTACTTCAGGTAAGACTGAAACTATTGATGGCGTAGAGCATTACATCATCTCTATGGGTGTAACTTCAGACTCTCATCCATTCTTTACTGGTCAGAACCAGTTCGTGGATACAGAGGGTCGTATCGACAAGTACGAAAAACGCTTTGGAGCTGCTACACGTCGTGCAGGCAAGCCTAAGCTTAAACCAACAGCAGCCGCTGAACCTAAAAAGGAAGAGGCCGCTACTGAAGAAGCGTAATTATACGAATTACCTTTTAACTAAAAAAGCCAGTAAGATTAAGTTCTCACTGGCTTTTTTCTTTCTGCGTTTTTTGTGCTTTCTGTGGTTATTTATAACCTTTAGTTCACTTTCTTCTACGGGGGCGGCGTTTGTAGGTAGGCTTTTCGTCAGGGTTGTTGGAGTTGCGTGGTTTGTGGCCTTTGGGATTTTGTCCTGGGGCTTTACCTCCTGCTGGTTTGCCTCGGCCTGAGCCGCGGTTTTTGTTGGGAGTGTTTCTGCCAAAGCGCCCACCACCTGATAGGGGTGGTTCACGATCTTCTGGAGTTGGGGTGGAGCTACGTGCGAATCCTTCGATGGTTTTTTCGCTGATGGTTTGCTTGAGTAGGCGTTCGATGTCGAATACGTAGTCTTCTTCGTCTATACCTACGAGTGATACGGCGTTACCACTAGCTCCTGCGCGTCCTGTACGTCCAATACGGTGTACATAGTCCTCAGGTACGTTTGGTAGCTCAAAATTAATAACATGTGGTAATAGTGGTATATCTAGTCCTCGAGCGGCAATATCTGTGGCTACGAGTACGCGGATACCTCCGTCTTTGAATTTACGTAAGGCGGCTACACGTGCGTTTTGGCTTTTGTTGCCATGAATAGCTGCGCTGGTGATACCTGCTTTTTCTAGCTTGTCGCTGAGGCGGTTAGCGCCGTGTTTGGTACGGGTAAAGACGAGGACTTGCTGCCAGTCGCCTTCTTTGATGAGTTTGACGGCGAGCTCTGTTTTGCGAGTACGGTCGAGGCGGTAGAGGCTGTGTTCAACGCGCTGGGCGGTGGTGTTCTCTGGGGTGGCTTCAACCATGACTGGGTTGACGAGGAAATCATGAGCGAGTGCCTTGATTTCTTTGGAGAAAGTCGCTGAGAAGAGGAGGGTTTGTCTCTTTTTTGGGACGAGCTTGATAATTTTTTTGATGTCATGGACAAAGCCCATGTCGAGCATGCGGTCGGCTTCGTCTAGAATGAGGGTTTCGATATTGGCGAGTGATAGGTAGCCTTGGCTCTCTAGGTCTAAGAGACGCCCAGGAGTAGAGACAAGTATATCAATGCCGCCACGTAGGCTATGGATGTGTTGCTTTTGGTTGACGCCGCCAAACATAACCATAGAGCGTATATCTAGAAATTTGCTGTAGGCTTGGACGTTGTCATGCACCTGGGCTGCTAGTTCACGAGTAGGGGTGAGGATGAGGGCACGAATAGGGCGCTTGCCTTTGGTTGATTTGGTATCTACCTTTTTATTAGTGAGGTTTTCCAATAAAGGAAGGGTGAATCCGGCGGTTTTTCCTGTGCCTGTTTGTGCAGAGGCTAGAACATCACCCCCTTTTAAAATAACAGGGATAGATTTGGTCTGAATAGGTGATGGAGTGGTGTATCCTTGCTCCTCAATTGCTTTGAGTAGGGGGCTAGACAGCCCTAGTTCATTAAATGACATCATAAATAGACGCTATGGCTATAGTAGTATGCTCTAATAAGCAATGCATTTATGTTATTTAACTGATTTGCTTAGGATTCTATTTGCCAATATTTCCAGAGCTCGTACTTGTTCCAGATACTTTCGGCTTGAGATTCACCTTGGACTCGGCTCTTTTGGATCCATTTAGCTGCTCGAGCGAAATCTTGCTTTAGCAAAGTTCCTTCTAAGTAAATAATACCTAGGCTTAATTGAGCTTTAGCGACACCTGATTTGGCGCTTTGAGTGAAGTATTCAATGGCTTGCTTAGTATCTTTTGGAGCGCTTAGTCCATTTAAATGCATAAACCCTAAGTTGAATTGAGCGTAAGGCTCTCCTTGTTCGGCACTTTTTGTATACCATTTTAAGGCTGATTTATTGTCGATATCAATACCTAGGCCTTTGAAATACATGGTGGCTAAATTAAATTGGGCTTTGGCATTACCTTGTTCAGCGCTTTTGTTAAACCAGTAGTAGGCTTGGTCATAGTCTTGCTTGATATCTGAGGTGCCTTTGAGATATTTTAAGCCTAGGTTGAATTGTTTTTTAGCATCTGTAGGGTTATTTGGGTCAGTTATATTGAGATTTTTTTTAATAAACTTTTTGTCCCTATCTGTCAGTGCTGCGGGGCTACTATTGTCTCTCATGACTTGTGCTAAGAGTTGCTGGCCTGGGTCGAATTTGACTTGTGTGTCTTCTTGTGGGTAGGCTTGAGATTTACTGGTAGTGATCGGTTTTGGTAGGCTTTTGCCCTCTTGCTTTAATAAACTTTCAAGTAGCGGAAACTCAGCAAGTGCGGATTCAGGTTTAGATTTAGGAGTGGTAGAAGAGGCAGGAGGAGTAGTAGGAGTTGAGTCAATATTTGTTGGAGTAAGTGTTTCTACTGTTAGAGAGGTGGTATTTTGTGCTTGAGGAGTAGTTAAAGTTGTTGAGTCTGTTACAAGCTTTTTAAGAGCGGAAATATCACTAGGATTAATACTGGTGGTTGATTTAGTCTCTTGCTCAAGAGGTAATTTAGAGGCTAGTTGCTCCTGATTGAGGCTTTGTTGGATTTCTTCTTTGAGGCTCATAATTTGAGATTCGATATTGCTAGATTGAGCGCTTTGATTCTCATTGCTCTGACTGTTTTGAGTCATGCTTTGCTGAATCTCTTGGCGTAAGGCGTCAATATTAGTGGCTAAATTAGAATCTAGACTGCTTGTCGTTGCTAAGCCTGATGAGGGACTGTCTGTCATAAGTTTCTGTGTTTCAGGCAAGGAGTCGAGGACTAGCTGAGCTTCTTGATAGCCTTGTGCTGCGCTTTTCTTTAGCCAGTAGACAGCTTGTGCCATATCTTTGTTTACCGTTATTCCTTTGAAGTAGAAGGTGGCTAACTGGTACTGAGCTTTTGGGTGGTTGGTTTGAGCGCTTTTAGAGATAAGCTCAAAGGCTTTTTGATTGTTTTGACGGTAATGGATGCCTTTGAGATGCATCATGCCTTCAATATAATCAGTTTTACCGTCATTGATTAAGTTATCTTCGTCAAGCTGTGCGTAGGTAAGAGGTAAGAGGAATATAATAAGTAAAAGGAAGTATTTCAAAATAGTATCAAATTATTAAATCTCTAAGTATCTAAAGGGTTTCAAAACTAATGAAAAGTAAAAAATTGCCATAAACTTAAAGAATGATTTAATGATGATTCAATTAATACTCTAAAAACTTGTCTGAGCGTTGTTATTTAAGGGGGTTGGGTGTTCTCGTTATTATATGCAAAAAACAGCTATTTTCCTTGACCCTTGAGTTAGAAATCTATAAACCTCAAACTTCTTAACTTTTGATAAACTATTATGATTGATTTAACCTTACTTTCAGCAGCTGCAGCACCTAGCAATCCATTTGGTGGGATCTTTCCCATTATCGTATTTATAGTGATTTTTTACTTTATTCTTATTCGTCCTCAGCAAAAGCAACGTAAGGCAAAAGAAGCCATGATTGCTGCTCTTGCTTCTGGTGATAAGGTGATAACTACAGGTGGTATTCATGGCCTGGTTCAGCATGTATCTGAGAAAGTTGTTAAAATAAAAGTGGCTGAAGGCACTGTGCTTGAGTTTGATAAAAATGCGATTCAAACTGTTATGCCTAAAGCTTCGAAATCAACTGCTGTTGAAGCTTAATTAGACCTCTCTATTTATTTTAGCTTTTAAACTATGAACTTCGAAGACCCGTTATTCTTATTTCTTGTTGGTATAGCACTAGTAGTTTTATTTTTTCGCTACTTTCTCGCTCAAAAAGATCAGCAAAAACGTGGTCGTGGAACATGGTTTGTTTTAGCTATTACAGTTCTTTCTATTTTTACAGTTATACCGCCTGATGAGCGTTTAAAGAAAGGACTTGATATTGCTGGTGGAACGGCTTTCACCTTAAAAATTCAGCCTAAGCCAGATAGTGTTATCACTAAAGAAACTGTTGATTACACCATTGATGTTATCAATAAGCGTTTAAACTCATTGGGAACTTCAGATATTGTGATTCAACATCAAGGTGTGGATACGATTGTGGTTAAGGTACCTGGTGCTTCAGAAGAAGAAAGTAACAGAATCACTGAAATTCTCTCTAAAACAGCTAAACTAGAGATGAAGGGGGTGCATCGCCAGAGTGATATTCTCGCTCAAGCGGTACAGGATGGCACTCAATTTATCCCTAATTATCAGGTCTACCCATTGAGCCGTGATGGAGGTCCAGCCATTCCCATGTTATTGGCTTACCGTAACACTCTTACAGGTATGCACATTGCCAATGCTCAACCTAATCAGGCTGTTCCAGGCAACTTAGATATAGAGCTGACTAGTGAAGGAGCCAAAATGATGAAGGCCCTCACTAAACCTATGGAAGCAGGGCAGGATAGAATTGCTATTGTGCTTGATGATCAAGTGATGAGCGCTCCTACGTTGCAGCAAGATAGTCTAGGTAAGAATTTCCAAATTACGGGAATGGGTACTTATGACGATGCTTCTAAATTGGCTACAGCTCTCAACAACCCATTAGAAAACTCCCTGCTTATCGAGGAAAAACGCCAGGTATCGCCGACTTTAGGTGCTGCTACAGTCAAACAAGGGATTATTGCTGGTACAGCAGGCTTAGGTCTGACCTTGTTATTTATGCTGCTTTATTATCGCTTAGCAGGTGTTGTGGCTCTTATTGGGCTTACGCTTAATATTCTTATCTTGTTTGGTTCTATGTCAATTCTTGGGTTTAATTTTACCCTGACTGGTATTGCGGGTATTATTCTTACTATCGGTGTGGCTGTTGATGCCAACGTACTGATTTATGAACGTTTACGTGAAGAGTTAAAATTAGGTTACAAGTTACGTGTAGCTGTCAAGAGAGCTTATCAAAAAGCTTTCTCAGCGATTATTGATGCTAATATTACTACATTACTCATTGCCTTTGTCTTGTTTGCAAGAGCTGGTGATTTTGTGAAAGGTTTTGCAGTTACCTTAACCCTTGGTATTATCGCTTCACTTATCAGTGCCCTCATTGCGACTCGTGTGTGCTTTGCTTGGTTCCCTGAAAGTATCAAGAGTATTAAATTCCTCTCTATTTCTCCTAAAAAGCAGTTTAACTTTATCAAGCAACGCAGTAAGTCACTCGTGATTTCTGCAATACTTATCCTTGCTTCTGTTTTTGTTGTATTTGTACAAAAAGATACTGAGCTTGGGGTAGATTTTACAGGAGGTACACTCATTGAATTCCAATTAGGTGAAAAAAAGCTCACTAAATCAGCTGTTCAAACATCTATCGACAAGATGAGTTTAAGTTCTTCTCCAGTTGTTGAGATGCTCAATTCACCAGCGACAGGGAGCTTACTTTCTATTCGTTGTGCTATTGATGATACAGATAATTTAGTGAGTGAGTTGCGCGCAGCGCACCCAGTGCTTGCGGCTGACTCAGTAGAACTCAGTCAAAATCAAGTGAGCCCAACTTTAGGTAAGCAAGTTCTCAAACAATCAATCATTGCTCTAGCTATTGGTTTAGTTCTCATATTCATCTATATTACGTTACGCTTTGAGTTCTCATTTGCTATAGCTGCTTGTATCGCCCTATTCCATGATTTGCTTATTGTGTTAGGTTGGGTAGTGCTTGTATCTGGAGAGCTAACCTTAATCCATGTAGGGGCTTTCCTTACGATTGCTGGTTATTCGATTAATGATACCATTGTGGTGTTTGATAGGGTACGTGAACAACTCAAAGTCACAGAAACCAAAGCTAGTCTTGCGACTATTTTTAACGCGGCTATTAATGCCACGCTTTCTAGAACAATTTTAACCTCGGCTACGACGTTTATCGCGGTATTAGTTCTATTTATTTTTGGTGGTAGTGCATTACAAGATTTCTCATTTGCGATTTTAGCAGGTGTTGTAGTGGGTACTTACTCTTCAATTTGGGTAGCATCACCTGTAGTTTACTTACTTGCGCGTAAGAATGCTTCAGCTCTACAGCAAGAGATTAAGGTTGCTGATGACGAAGGAGTAGAGACAGTTTAGGTTGTCTCTACAGCAGTGTGTTTAACTACTGCTAGCCTTGCGTCATTTATATAAATTTTGTAAATGAAGATACAAGGTATAAGACGTATGCAGTATAAGCAAGGCAAGCAATATAATCAGCCTTGGCAACATCTACCGTTAAGCTATGCCTTTATATTAGTTATAGTTTTCTTTTGCAGTTTTTTATTCGCTCAAAACTTTGAGGATAATAATAAAGCTGAGCTAGAAACTCAGGTAGCTATACTCTGTTATCATGATTTTAGTGATGGAGGTTCAGCGACAGAAACGACTATCCTGACTGATAAATTTCAAAAGCAACTCACTGAGCTAAAACGAGCAGGGGTGCATTTTTTGACTTTAGAAGAGTTCAAGCAATGGAAGCTAGAAGGTGCCGAAATTCCTAATAAAAGTGTCCTTATTACTATCGATGATGGTTGGTCAAGTGTTTACAAAGAGGCTTATCCCATTTTGCTCAAGGAAGACATTCCATTTACTTTGTTTATTTACAGTAATTATTTGAATAGAGGTGGTAGATCTCTTTCTAAAAATCAATTACTCACTATGCTTGATCATAAGGCATCACTAGGTAGCCATTCTCATACACACCCATTACCGCCATTTATCAAAGAGCAACAATCTAGCCTAGATGAGCAGGCTTTTGATGCTTTTATTAAGCAAGAATTCAAAGTCTCTAAAGATAAACTAGAGCAAATGAGTAAGAGGAATATTGATACCTACGCCTATCCTGGTGGGTATTTTCAGTCTGAAATGTTCACCATTGCAGAAGAAGCAGGCTATCAATTGATGTTTAGTGTCGAACCTGATTTTGTGACAGTGCACTCAGCCAACAAAACTTTGCCTCGTTTCATTATCCATGGGAATAATGATAATCATTTTAGAACTATTATCAGAACGTTTAATGAGATGGGTAAAAAGCGTGAAAAAAATCAACTGATACTTTCTCCTGAACCAGAGAGCTTTACAAGCTTAACTCCAGAACTTAAAATGGATCTCAGTATGATAGAAGGCATACAAATGAATTCAATTAAGCTAGAAATATTAGGATTGGGGCCAGCTAAATTAGATGTAGATTATCAAAATAAAATCGCTAGTTGGAAATCAACGCGTAGACTTTATCAAAAGACGGTTAAAGCTAAAGTCTCGTGGGTGCAAGGCGAAGAAGCTAAATCGCTCTTGTGGACTTTTTATATTTCTGATAAACCTTAATCATAATAAATATATGGAGATTCAATCTATCAATTTAGGCATTATTGGTTGCGGTAATATGGCACAAGCTCTCATCAAAGGCTGTCTTATTAAAAATCAAACAGAAGCAACAGGAGTTGAAATTGATGCATTATCATTGTTAAGCAAATCTGGAGTGAGAGCTCAACAGTTTGCAGACGAGCTCGATTCAGAACTGGCGATTAAAGCTATAGTAGCACAGAGTCTAGTCGATATTGTAGCTCAAAGTGATGTGTTACTGTTGGCTGTAAAACCGCAGCAAATTGAATCAGTGCTCATTGAGTTAGAGTCTATCATCGCTAAGCTAGATGGTAAAAAAGCGAGTGACTATCTACTCATCTCTGTGGCGGCAGGAATTACACTTGGAGCTTTAGAGCGTCCGTTTACAAATGAAATTAGAGCTGTGCGTGTGATGCCTAACACGCCATCTTTAGTCAGTGCTGGAGCTGCGGGCTATAGCCTAGGATCTACAGCAACAAGTAAGGATAAACTTATAGTTGACAGTCTTTTAAAAAGTGTCGGTTACGCAGTAGAAGTAGAAGAGTCATTGCTAGATCCACTCACGGCTATCTCAGGTAGTGGCCCCGCTTATGTGTTCCGAATGCTCGAAGCGATGATGGCTGCAGGTGAGTCTGTAGGGTTATCTCCGGAATTATCAAAAGAGTTAAGTTTGCATACTTTTTATGGAGCTTCTCTTATGGCTCTAAAATCTTCTGATACTCCAGAAGAGCTCAGAATTAAAGTCACTTCACCTAATGGCACAACAGCAGCCGCACTGGATTCATTCAACCAATCAAAAATTGATGAGGTATTTCAAGCTGCGATTACAGCTGCGGCTAAGCGAGCTCAAGAATTAGCCCAATAATATTTGACTAACCAAAAGACTTAAACCATAGTTCCACATATGAAATTAGCCAATTTTACACTTTCTTTAGCTTTAATCTCGAGCTTAACACTGCTAACTAGTTGTCATTTAACTAAGCATGATGTTTTATTAGAAAAAAAAGACCTTAATGAAGCTCAAGTCACCAGTAAAGCAGAAGAACTTTATAACGAAGGCAAAGAAGCTCAAGCTAAAGGCAAAAGCAGCAAGGCTATCAAAGCGTACAAAGAGATTCAGCGTAAATACCCTACGACTATTTATAGTGCCGAAGCTCTCTGGAATTTAGCAGAGCTCCAAATCAAAAGCGAAGAAGACTATAAAGATGGTTTTGATACCTTAGAAATGCTGATTAATCGCTTTCCTCAGTCCAAGTACAGTGCCAAGGCTATTTATAAACAAAGAGAAATTATCAAATCTGTAGTGTCAGGAGATTTTGAAAACTCTATTTTTGGTTTATTTAAGGTTAATTTTCCTATGGACATCACACTTGATATGATTGAAAAATCTATCAAACACGCCCCTAAATCTAATTATGCAGCTGAAACTATTTATAATTTAGCACGCTATTATGATGATCAAAAAGGTGATTATGTGAACTCAATGTTTTATGACAAGCGAATCCTTACTGAATACCCCAATAGTAAGGAGGCTCCTAAGGCTCAGTATCATATCAGTCAGTCTTTGCTTAAGCAGTCGCTCAAAGGCAGTCACAACCCAGCTACACTCAGAGCAGCTCTCAACTCATACAATGCCTTTCTAAGCCTCTACCCTAAACATGCCTTGGTTAAGCAAGCGAAAAAAGATGTTAAGCAAGTTAAAACTCTCATTATTGAGCGTTATGAACTCGTTGCTGACTTTTATAGAGCCAAAAACGATATTCCAGCAGCGAATGTTTATTACACAATCATTACAAAGGAAGCAAGCAAAGGCTCAGATGAATATAAACGTGCACAGCATTTTCTTAAAACTCCTAATGAGCCACTTCCTACTGAGCTAGTTAAGACTAAGCCTAAGAAAGTTTCTGATAAGGACGCAAGCTGGATTGAGGCCTTTTTACCTACAGGTGAGGGCTATGGTGTTAGCTTTTAATGAATTTGATTATGATAGCATCATCTAAGTTTACTCATTGCTCTAGCAGAATTTTTGCTATAGTTGCTGTATTCATGATTAATGCCTGTTCGTTTTACCAAGTAGGGCAGCAGAAGCCGAGCGAACTAGAAGAAGTTCAATCTATTTATATTGCGACTCCAGTTGTCGCTATTAACCCGACAATCACCCAAGCTCCTATTTATTTTAAAAATCACCTGCATACGGCGCTCATGCATAAAGCACCTTACCAATTAGCAAGCAAAGATACAGCTGATGCCACATTGATTATCAAAATTAGTGATCAAAGCACCAATACTATTCAAAGGTCAAATGACAATCTACTTAGAGGTAGCGCTTACAAGTTAAAATTAAAATCAACATGGAAAGTGGTTAAAGGAAACCAAATCCTGTTATCTGGAACTATTAATGAAGAAGCCTTATTTGTCGCTCAAGATCCTAATAATACAAATAATCTAACTACTCTTGAGCGCAGTTCTTGGACATTAGCTCACCAAGAAGCCGTCAAACAAGCATTAGAGAGTATTTCTAATAAAGTAGCTACGGAGTTAATGCTCAATTTTTAATAGCTAAGCTCATTATAAAACCATGGTTGAATATGCACTCTACGTAGTACCAACACCCATTGGTAATTTAGGCGATATGAGCCTACGTAGTGTAGAAATACTTCAATCTGTCGACCTTATCCTCTGCGAGGACACTAGGCAGAGCGGTAGATTGCTTAAGCATTACGAGATAGACACACCACTACGCAGTTATCATGAGCATAACGAGCAAAAAATTACTGAACAGCTCGTAGCACAACTCCAAGAAGGCACGACCATGGCCATCATCACTGATGCAGGTATGCCTAGTATCTCAGATCCTGGTTATAGGCTTATCAACGCCTGTCAAGAGCAGGGGATTAGCTACACGGTCATTCCAGGCCCATCTGCGGTCATAACCGCGCTTGTAGGCTCAGGTATGGCCTGTCATCATTTTGAATTTGCAGGTTTCCTCAATATCAAAAAAGGCAAGCGCACAACTCAATTAGAGCAGGCGATAGCAGACACTCACACTCATATTTTCTTTGAATCTCCACACAGACTCCTCGGCACACTGGAAATACTCAGTAAACTAGCACCAGAGCATCCCATCTGCGTCGCCCGCGAACTGACGAAAAAATTTGAGACTTATCATAAAGGCACAAGCCAAGAGATATATGAGTATTTCTCGGAACGCTCGATTAAGGGAGAGATTGTCCTCTTGGTGGGAGCAGCTAATTAACTAAAACGGCTCTTTTGGCGCTGGAGCGATTTATTTCGACCTTTCGCTGTGCTCGAGTAGCTATTGCCTACACTGTGCGCCACGAGTCTCTATAAACCGCTCCAACATCCAAAACCGTGATAGTTGAAATTATCAGCTAATCACTTAGCTCGTTTTATGGAGTAGTTAAGTGATTAATAAAGACAGCTATTCTTATCATCCATGGCTTTGTTCTTTAAGGTTCGCAGTAGGTTTATCCTGTCGTTATGGTACTCCACGCTCTGCGAAATGCATGCCTACGGCATGAGAAGAAGGTGTGCAGTCTACAGCTTCACCTTAAATGCCTAGCATCTTAATCAATCTAAAAGTTTCATTCTCTTGATCAAACTTTATTTTTTCAAGCATATTTATATACACTCCGCTTGTTGCATGAAGTGGGCTAAAGCTTGTGTTTGAGTATCTCGAATTAATTATTGACAGAATTCTGACACAATTATAAAGTGGGTTTATGAAATTAATGAATTATACAGAAGCTCGCAATGGTTTAGCGGAAGCTATGCGTCATACCATAGAGGACAAAGACCCTATTACAATTACTCGTAATGGCCAAGGGGCTGTAGTTATGATGGCAGAAGACGAGTACCTCTCTATGCAAGAGACATTACACCTGCTTTCAACTCCTGCTAACGCTGATAGAATAAGAAAAGGTTTAGCTGAATACGCAGCAGGTGAATTTATAGAGCAAGAGCTATGCGAGTAATGTGGCTCAAAGACGCTTGGGATGATTATATTTACTGGCAGAAACAAGACCCTAAAATATTAACAAGAATCAACTCTCTTATTAAAGAGACACAGCGTCAACCATTCACAGGTCTAGGCAAACCTGAACCTTTGCGTAGTAATCTAAGTGGTTGGTGGTCTAGGCGCATTAGTAGAGAGCACCGCCTCGTCTATAAAGTAGAGAATGATAATCTTATTATTATGCAGTGTAGGTTTCATTATGATGATAAGTAATCAATATAAGAGCAAAGGTGCAGTAAAACGGCTCTTTTGGCGCTGGAGCGATTTATTTCGACCTTTCGCTGTGCTCGAGTAGCTATTGCCTACACTGTGCGCCACGAGTCTCTATAAACCGCTCCAGCATCCAAAACCGTGATAGCTGAAATTATCAGCTAATCACTTAGCTCGTTTTATGGAGTAGTTAAGTGATTAATAAAGACAGCTATTCGTTTTGTTCTCTAAACGTCTAGAATCTTAACCAATCTAAACGTTTAATCCTCTTGATTGAGGTTTATTTTTTCAAGCTGTTCTAAAACTTTCAAAGTGTTATCTAAGTAAAGTCTAGGTTTACCTCTTACGTTTAAATATAGTTGCTTTAAATCATCTTGTAATAATTTAAAAGAGCTACCATCTTTATTATTTTCATAACGTGATTCACGATATGAACGCAAAAAATTTATATTTCGATGTTTGATTACACCTGATTTTAGAGGTGTATCTAATTCAGGTATAAGTATACAGTTTTTTAATAAATCATTCTTTAATAGATAATTATCAATACTATGATGAGCAACGACACCAAGATAATGCACTTCATTTTCTTCTAATAAATAAGCATCTATTAATGCTTGCCCAAAATAAATTTGACGTTTTTCATCAAATGTAATTTCCCCATAAGCTAAAGCTCCTTTTATAGGTATTTCTAAAGGGTAAATAGAATCTTTAATTATAGCTCTTATAGCTACTGTCATAATAACATAAGTTTCATATTTATTGTCTTTAGAAAAAATAAATATAGAATCTGAAAACATTATAACTTTTATACTTGGGCTTACCTCATTGAGTCCCGTTTTCACTGCATTAAGCAGCTTCAACTTTTGGTAAACTTCATTATGAGTAGAATTAACTACTCTATCTTTAAACCCTAGGATATCTAAGCAAGCAACAAACCTTTCACAGGTTACTTCCCATTTATCATCTGTTTCATTTGTTTTACTCATTTTTTCTATTTTTTAACTTAGGGAAAGAGGTTTGAGGTTGCTTTAGATGCTAGGCGTTTGAGGTGAAGCTGTAGAGACCTACTGCGAGCCTCAAAGAATAACGCAGATGAAGTAATCATCAGACCTCTCTACGTTGCTTTATAATCTCCGCTCTTACCTCCAGTTTTTAAGATAAGCTTGGTATCTGAGATTCTAATACCCTTGTCTGCGCCTTTGCACATGTCGTAGATGGTGAGCGCGGCGACGGAGGCTGCGGTGAGGGCTTCCATTTCGATGCCTGTTTTACTCACGGTGGTGGCTGTGGTGGTGATGGTGACTTCGTAGTCTCCGGTGATTTCTATGTCTACTTGGCAATCATCAATAAGGATGTTGTGACATAGGGGGATTAGATTGGCTGTTTGTTTGGAGCCCATGACACCTGCAAGAATAGCTGTTTGGAAGACTGAGCCTTTCTTGCTAAAGATGTCGTTGTTTTTGCTCTGGATACTTTCTTTGAGTAAATCCGTGCTAAAGATGAGTTTGCTCTGAGCGATAGCTATACGTTTGGTTTCTTGTTTGTCAGACACATCTACCATGCTGGCTTTGCCATCTTGGTCGATGTGGGTGAGTTTGCTTGATTTCTTATTTGGTTTTTTAGGTAGAGCCATGGCTTTTTAGAATGGAGAATTGAGAATGGAGAATAAATTAGATAAGGCGGGGTTTGAGGATAGACTGCTTCAATGGGTCTTGTCTGCTCAGATGGGCATGAGCAATAGCAAGGGCATCAGCAGCGTCTGATTGAGGGGTTTCCTCTAACTTATAGAGCAAGCGAGCCATGAAGGCGACTTGGTCTTTATTAGCGTTGCCTTTGCCTGTGACTGATTTTTTGACTTCTTTGGGTGAGTATTCGTAGATATCGAGTTCGTATTTAGCACCTGCGATAAGGGCAGGGCCTCTAGATGATCCCATGCTAATCGCGGTTTTGAAAGACTGCACAAAAATGATGCCTTCGATAGCTATGTCATTAATTTGCCACTTTTCAATAAGTTGGCAAATTTGCTCGTAGATTTGATGCAGTGCAATAGAAGACTTATGTTTGACAGGGATAGAAATACAACCAAAGTCTAAGGCTTTAATGACATTGTCTGCGCCAATTTCAGCTACAGCGTATCCTGTGTTTCTAATGGCAGGGTCTATAGCTAATACTCTCATTATCTCTTAATTAGGCTCAACTCGAAATGGTATAGGACTCCATGAGTGCTTTCATTTCTGCGGTAGCGGCGGTTAACCCAACGGCAATAGAGCGGCTGATAATACTATGACCAATATTAAGCTCGTTTAAATGAGGAAGTGTTAGAATATCCTCAATATTATGGTAATTAATCCCATGGCCAGCATTAACAATGATGCCTAAGCTATGAGCCAAGCAAGCTGCCTCATCCAAACGCTCTAAACTGTCAGCTCGTGCTTGTGAGTCAGGCTCGGTATTAGCAAATTGACCTGTATGTAGCTCAATCTTGGCTGCTCCTATATCTGCGGCTAGTTCGATAGCTTTTAAATCAGGGTCGATAAACAGACTGACTAAAATACCTGCGTCTTGAAGAGTCTTAGTGCAGGATTTTATTGCAGCAAAATTAGTTGTTACATTAAGTCCTCCTTCTGTGGTGACTTCTTGGCGATGTTCAGGTACGAGACAGACATCATCAGGAGAGAGCTCTAGAGCAAAATCAATGAGCTCTTGGGTGATGCCCATCTCTAAATTAGTAGGTACAGCCACACTTGATTTGATCGCACGGGCATCCTCTGGTTGGAGGTGACGTAAGTCCTCGCGAACATGCATGGTGATAGAGTCTGCACCACCAGCGATGGTTAGCTCAGCGGCTGTCTTGGGTGATGGTTCGACGTTAATCGAATAACGGTCATCACGATAACGCGCTTCACGTAGCGTGGCTACATGGTCAATATTTACACCGAGTTTTAACATAGGTTTTTAATGGATAAGGGAAAGTGGAAAATTGATAATGAATAACTGAGATAAAGCTTCGTGAGAAGCGATTTTTAGCAATAGCTTATTTAAGAATTAAATAAGCTGAAACTTCAAAGAAGTGTTTTTGGAATTTAAAATGTTCTGTACGAAAACCGCCAAGCGGAGTTTTAAGTAAGTAGCCTTGAATATGGTTAATGAATTAAGGATAACTGAGATAAAGCTTCGTGAGAAGCGATTTTTAGATTTAACCTGTCTTTGAAGAAGTTGTGAAGCGGAGTGTAGAAAGAACTACTCGAGCATCGCAAAAGTTGATGAAAAGGCAGGTTAAACTAAAAAGTATCCAGTTATTAGTGTTTAAAGTGACGATGCCCAGTAAACACCATAGCAATACCTCCAGCATCGGCTGCCGCAATGACTTCTTCGTCACGGATAGAACCACCTGGTTGGATACAGGCGCTCACACCAGCTGCAATAGCGGCTTCGACACCATCAGCAAAGGGGAATAGGGCGTCTGAGGCAATGACACTGCCGTCTAGAGAGAGTCCGGCTTCTTGTGCTTTCCATACTGCGAGTCTAGATGAGTCTACACGGCTCATTTGACCGGCTCCTATGCCTAGAGTACGGTCACTCTTGGCGTAGACAATGGCGTTAGATTTGACGTGGCGTACGACTTTCCACGCAAATTTCAAGGCTTTGAGTTCTTCTTCGGTTGGTGGGCGTTTGGTGACGACCTTGGATTCTAAATCATCGAGACCCATGACACTGTGATCTTTGTCCATCACCATGAGGCTGCCAGCTGCGGAGCGTAGTACAGGCGCTTTCTTGGCTTGGAGATAACTCTGCTCCATTTTGATGAGGCGTAAGTTTTTCTTTTTCTGTAGGATAGATCTTGCTCCTGCTTCAAATTCTGGAGCAATAATCACATCGGTAAATATTTCGGAGATGATACGTGCTAAATCTTCGCTGAGTGGGCGGTTACAGACAATAACTCCGCCAAATGGTGCTTGGCGATCAGTTTCAAAGGCTTTTTCCCAAGCTTCACGTAAATCACCACTATCACTTTGACCTATACCACAAGGGTTGGTGTGTTTAAGTATAGCTACGGTAGGACGAGCAAAATCGAGGATTAAATCAGCAGCAGCTTCGATATCAAGGATGTTAGTGTAACTGAGCGCCTTGCCTTGAATCTGAATGAAATGCTGATTGAAATCACCATAGAGCTTAGCTCCTTGATGTGGGTTATCACCATAACGTAAGGTTTCTACGAGTGGTAAGTCTAGAGCAAAATTAGAAGTAGGAGCTTTATAACTGGCGCTAAGATAGTCTGCGATACAACGATCATAAAGAGCGGTTTGATGATAGACTTTAACCGCTAAAGCTTGGCGTAGAGCTAGAGTTGTTTCTCCTTTGTTAGCTTTTAGCTCAGTGATGACTTGCTCATAATCATCTGTATCGATAACGACAGTCACATGGCTGTGATTCTTGGCAGCACTGCGTAACATAGAAGGGCCTCCAATATCTATATTTTCAATTGCTTGTTCTAAAGTGCAATCAGGCTTGGCAATGGTTTCTTTGAAAGGGTAGAGGTTAACTACGACTAAGTCGATAGGATTAATGTCATGCTCTTGGGCTGCGCTTACATGAGATTCATCAGCACGTTTGTAGAGTAGTCCGCCGTGTACTTTAGGGTGTAGGGTTTTGACTCGACCTTCAAATAGCTCTGGAGCTTGGGTGTAATCGGAAACGTCAGTGACAGGAAGGCCTGCGTCTCGAATCGCTTTGGCTGTTCCGCCTGTGGAAAGGAGTTCATAGTTAAATTCATTAACAAGCAAAGTTGCAAAGTCAATGAGTCCTGTTTTGTCTGATACGGAGAGTAGGGCTCTTTTCATAAATACGGCTTATCTATAAAATCATCTACCACTAAAAGCAATGAAAAAGAGTCTTGCTTTTTCAAGATCAATCGGGCAATTTATTTATCAAATATGATGGCTGATTCCAAACCAAACGCCTATACAGAAGCGGATATTAAAAGCTTAGATTGGAAAGAGCACATTCGTCGCCGCCCCGGCATGTACATTGGTAAGCTAGGCGATGGCACCATGAGTGAAGATGGTATTTACATCTTGCTCAAAGAGGTGGTTGATAATGCTGTTGATGAGTACCTCATGGGGTTTGGTAAAAAAACCGAGATCACTATTGACGCCGAAACAGGCCACACACAAGTGAGAGATTATGGCAGAGGTATACCTCTAGGTAAATTGATGGACTGTGCGTCCAAGATGAATACAGGCGCTAAATATGACAGTAACGCTTTCCAAAAATCAGTAGGCCTTAACGGTGTGGGTATCAAGGCTGTGAATGCTCTTTCTAGTAGCTTTACGATTCAAGCTTGGCGTGAGGGCGAGACGCGTCTGATTGAATTTAGTAAAGGTGAAGTTGTTAGTGATAAGACTTTTAAAGAAGCCAAGGAGAATGGAACTAGAGTCACTTTTGATGTGGATAAGTCGGTCTTTCCTAAAAAAGTTAAGTACAAATTAGAGCTAGTAGCTAAAATGTGCCAGTACTATGCTTACCTTAATCCTGGGCTAGGTTTAGTTCTCAATGGTAAGAGATTTTATTCAAAAAATGGCTTGCTTGATTTGCTTAAGGACGAAATGGGCGAGCAAGAGCCTTGCTACGATTTAATTCATCTCAAAGGCAAAGATATTGAAATAGTATTCACACATACAGCCGATAGTTCTGAAGACTACTACAGTTTTGTCAATGGGCAAAACACCCATCAAGGAGGTACGCATTTACAAGCTTTTCGTGAAGGCTTGGTCAAGGAGGTTAGAGAGTTTTATAAAAAGCAATTTGAGCCTTCAGATGTGAGGTCAGGGATTGTGGCCGCTATTGCGATACGTATTCAGGAACCAGTCTTTGAATCGCAAACGAAAACTAAGCTTGGTAGTAGTCATATGGCTCCAGAAGGTGAAACTCTACGTACTTTTATTGGTAATTTTATCAAGCAGGAGTTAGATAATTATCTCTATAAAAATACAGATACAGCTGAACTTATTCACAAGCGCATCTTGCTTGCCGAGCGTGAACGCAAAGAATTGTCTGGAGTTAAAAAGCTAGCTCGTGAACGAGCACGCCAATCTAAAATTCATAATAAAAAGCTCAGAGATTGCAGGCTCCATCAAAATACTAAAGATGGTGTGGGTAAGCTGAGTACTTTGTTTATCACTGAGGGTGATAGTGCTAGTGGCTCTATTACCAAAAGCCGTGATGTTAAAACACAGGCTGTTTTCTCTCTACGTGGTAAGCCTTTGAACTGTTATGGGCTCACCAAAAAGGTGGTTTATGAAAATGAGGAGTTTGCCTTATTACAAGCAGCATTAGGTATTGAAGAGGGGATTGAGAATCTACGCTATGAACGAGTGGTCATATCCACAGATGCTGACGTTGACGGCATGCACATCCGTCTATTGTTACTGACATTCTTCTTACAATTTTTCCCAGATTTAGTGCGTGATGGGCATTTATACTTATTACAGACTCCGTTATTTAGGGTGAGAAACAAGAAAAAGACTCTCTACTGTTACGATGATGAAGAGAAAGATGCTGCGCTAAAAGAGCTAGGCAAAGCTTCAGAGATAACACGTTTTAAAGGTTTAGGAGAGATTTCGCCTGATGAGTTTGGTTTTATGATTGGTAAGGATATGCGTCTTGATCCTGTAAATTATTTTGAAGGTCGTAGATTGCGTGAAATGCTAGCTTTCTTTATGGGTAAAAATACCCCAGATCGCCAAGTGTATATTATGGATAACTTACGTGAGGAAATTGACAAGGTTGACCCAACTGAAATAGCATCAGCTGTAGAATTATGATGAGCTTAGATAAATCAGACAACCAAGATGAATTTAGCTTTGATGGAGATAGCAATAGCTCCGCTAGTCATTCTAATGAGGCGTCAAAAAGTAATGAAGCTGAAACTCCTGCAGAAGATGCTGTAGAGAATCAAGATAAGCTGCAAGAATCTTATACTATAGATGATTCTCAAGAACCAGAAAGTGAAGTTGAAATTGAGGAAGAAGAGCACTTAGAAGAAGTGTTTTTAAACGAAGGTGCTAATGAAAGCCTCGGTGGAATGTATGCCCACTACTTCCTTGATTATGCTAGTTATGTTATTCTTGAGCGTGCGGTTCCTTACCTTAGTGATGGGCTTAAGCCTGTACAGCGTCGTATTTTGCACGCAATGCGAGAGCTTGAGGACGGACGTTACAACAAGGTAGCTAAAATCATAGGTAACACTATGGCTTACCACCCTCATGGTGACGCCTCTATTGCTGATGCCATGGTGCAAATCGGTCAAAAAGACCTGCTTATTGATATGCAAGGTAATTGGGGTAACGTCCTCACAGGCGATAGAGCTGCTGCCTCACGTTATATTGAAGCACGTTTAACTCCGTTTGCCCTCGAAGTGCTCTACAGCCCTAAGATTACCGAGTGGATGTCAAGTTACGATGGACGTAGCAAAGAGCCAGTATCTCTGCCGGTTAAATTCCCATTATTGCTAGCCCAAGGAGGAGAAGGGATTGCAGTAGGCTTAGCTTGTAAAATTTTACCACACAACTTCCTTGAGCTCATTGATGCGTCAATTGCGGCATTGCGTAACCAAAAAGTTGACTTGTTACCAGACTTTTTGACTGGAGGTCTTATGGATGCCACTGACTACAAAGAAGGCTTACGTGGAGGCAAAGTACGTTTAAGAGCAGAAATGAGCATTATAAAGGTGAATCGTAGCCAAGTGATTAATATTACGGAAATTCCAGCCACGACGACGACTAGCTCACTTATTGACAGTATTGTGTCAGCCGCAGAAAAAAATAAGATTAAAATTAGTAAAATTGAGGATAACACTTCAGCCGAGGCTAATATATTGGTTTATTTGCCTGCAGGTGCGGATGCTGAATTAGCTATGGAAGGGTTGTATGCTTTTACTGATTGCGAGGTGTCAATCTCCTCTAATGTCTGTGTTATTTCAGAGGGTAAACCGCAATTTATTGGAGTTAATGAAGTGCTCAAACAATCTGCCTTGCATACTAAGGAAATGCTAGGTCAGGAGTTAGAAGTGAAGCTAGATGAACTTAAGAATCGTTGGCATGCTCTTAGTTTAGAAAAAATATTTATTGAGCAAAAAATTTACCGCGATATAGAAAATTGTGAAACATGGGAAGAAGTCTTGGCCTCAATTATTAAAGGGTTAAAACCTTTTGTTAAAGAGTTAGAAAAACCAGTGAGCAAGGATGATATTATCAAGCTTACAGAAATTAGAATTAAAAAGATTTCTAAGTACGACCAAGATAAAGCTCAGAATCAGTTAGATATTTTAACCCAAGATATTGAACAGGTTCAAAAAGACCTTAATCAACTCACTAGGTACGCTATTCGTTATTTCAAAAACTTAGCTAAATCTTATGGTAAAGGCAAAGAGCGCAAGACTAAGATAACCAGCTTTGCTAAAATTAATCGTAGCCAAGTAGCTATAGCTACCGAGACATTACGCTTAGATAAAAAAGAAGGGTTTGCTGGTTGGGGGCTTAAGCGGACCGAAGGAGAGGAACTCTGCAAATGTTCAAAATTAGATGATATTTTAGTCATCGATAAAGAGGGAGTTTTAAGTGTGAGAAAAGTCTCAGAAAAATTTTATGTGGGTAAATCTCCACTCTATGTAGGTGTGTTTAATAAAGAAAAACCACTCGTCTTCAGTTTAGTTTACCGTAATGGTCGAGCAGGAGACGTGATGATTAAGCGCTTTAAAGTAGGAGGTATTACGCGTGATAAAGAATACCCACTCACTCAAGGGAAAGCTGGTAGTAGGGTGCTTTATTTTAATTACCACGAGACAGAAGAGGCCAGTAATGAAGGAGGAGTAATGCTTCATCTTAAATCTGATTTAGCATTGAGAAATTTATCACGCCTCGTTTTATTTGAAAATTACCGTATTAAAACACGTTCTTCTAAAGGAAATTTGCTTACGAAACACCCAGTTGACAGAGTGGTAAATGCTCTTAAAAAAGATTTAGAAGAAGCTAACTAATATTAGTATAAGGAAAGCTAAAAATAAGCTTTTAAAATAACTTTTTCTTCTCTTTAATACTCAAACTATATGAGTTTTATAAATTCTAAATCTTTATTAACTGTACTATGTATCAGTTTGCTGAGTCTTCATTTAGTGAAAGCTCAAGCTATACAAGGAGAAGCTGTACGTGGAAAATTAAGATCAATTAGCCCTATTCAAATTGATATAGAAGGGGTCACGCTCATAGAAGCTGTAGAAAGGCTCAAAAATATTACTAGTGCCAAAGGTATGTCAGAGTTTAATGTTCTTTATGATTTAAGTTCTCAGCCAGGGTTAGCTGAGCGAACTGCTAATTTATATTTAGAAAATATTAATGCTGATTTTGCTTTTGAACAAATTTTGCAAACTTTTGGTGTGGCAGCTATTTACGATAACTATGCAATTAGGCTTATTCCGACTCAAGGCAATAATGTTGGTTTTATTAGTAAAAAATGGCAGGTTCCTCCTGTTTTTTTTAAAAACTTGGCTGAAAAAACAGCGGGAGACCCTAGTGCCTTTAATACGGTTTCTGTGCAAAAACCTATCGATATTTTAAAACAATTAGGGGTTAGCATGCCTGAAGGTTCAAGTGTTATTTATTTAGCTAGTAGTAACTTTTTAGAAGTAAGAGCCCCTGTCCAAAGCATTGATATTATTGATAAACTTGTCATAGAGGCCAAACAAAAGGAAGCTTCACAAGTGAGCTTGCGAATTAAATATGTCGTTATTAATCAAGATGAGTTAGATGAGTTAGGTTTTGATTGGGTAACAGGCGGCTTTACTAATATTACAGGTGGAGCAGCAATATCAGACACGGTTAATGATAATTTACTCGATGTAACTACTAATCTCACTTCTACACCTACACAAGCTCTTACTGCTGGCAATAGAACCATTACAGAGCTTGGTGAATTTAACAGTGCTTTAGAAACTATAGTTGGAGATTTAACTAGAATAGAACAAGGATCAGCTAAAGGGGAGCGAACTCCAGGAGTTCTGTCTTATATTCAAAATTTTGAGTCATCTAAACAAGCCACTGTAATGCTCAGAGCTCTCTCTCAAGCTAAAAGTTTTGATGTCATGGAAGCTCCTCATGTCGTGGTTAAATCAGGTCAGCAAGGAACTTTTTTTAAAGGGGGTGAAATAAAGTACCCAACCGCGTATGAGCAAGCTGAAATATCTGAATCAGGAGGCGATTTTTCTGTAGATATACTCACAGGTGAGATTGCTAACATAATTCCTAGTAATTTCTCTGTTAAGCCATCTCACCCTACTGATTTTGAAACTCAAAAATTAGGGCTTGAACTCAAGGTAACGCCTAATTTATCAGCCAATAATCAGCTAATTAACCTTAATATCAACCCTAAGTTTTATGAGTTTCAAGGTTTTTTGAGTTTTGGAGAGAGGATACTAAATGTCGCTTATAATGATGAGTTATATATAGATAGAGATCTTGATGGCATTATTCTTGTAGGTGAAGACTCAACTGGGAAAAAAGTTGTTATTGAAAATGTGTTGGGAGGTGTAGCCAATAGTATTATATTATTTGATAACGATCTTGATGGTTTAATTGATGGAGTACAGAGTATTACGAACAGTATAACAGCTACTGAAACTGGAGCTGAAAATCTGCAGACTAATTTAGCTGTAACTAATCGTGCAGGTAATGTTGAAAACTACAGAGGCTTGTTTATTTATTTTAATCTTCAAATAGCAGACTTTATCAATAATAATGCTGGTATAGGTTTGCCTAATAGTAGTGAAAATGGTAGTGGTTTAGGATTTGCCAATGGTCAAACATTTGATACTATTGATCTAGATAAATCAGATGGAATACGTTACCAAGCTTCTTTTGATCTTACCGTTAGTCCATTTAGTGTTTTGGCAGATATAGGCTTCATTTATTTCGTTGATCCAAATGATTATGACGTTTATGAAGCTACACCCAATTATGTAGTGCAACCTATTTTTGATAAAACTGAGCTCAATACTCAAGCGACGATTCAATCGGGTGAAACAGTACTTTTGGGAGGATTATTACAACAAAATAAAATCACGCTTGATGATTCTTTGCCTCTATTAGGAGATATCCCTCTAGCTGGTCGTTTATTTAAAAATGAGGGAGAGGATGTAGAGAGTAAAGCGATACTTATATTTATCGAAGCTATAGCGCAAGATCCATTAGGTAATCCGGTTGCTAATTAGTCATCAAAATTTAATAAATCTATCCAGTTACAGGCCTAATCATAGATGCCTGAATAATAGTTCTTAAGCCTTTTTCTTGTTCTGTATTTTTTGTTGCAACTAGCAAAGCTCCTTGCTCGTTAATGCCTTTTATCACTCCTTGTATTTGTTCGTTGCCAGAGTTTAGCATTACTAACTGGTTGAGGTAGAGTTGGTTAGATTCTATATAAGTATGACATGGCTTCCAAATAGTACTTAAATTATCAAAATTAGTCAAAATAGGGGATAGTGCCTGTGTAACCTCCTCAAGAATAGAGCTAATATTTATCAAAGGTGAGGTGTACACTTTATCTAGAGCCGTTGCTTCTAAATGCTCCAATGATTCTGTATATTTAATATTAATGCCGATACCTATTAGGCTATAGTTTTGCGTGTTTTCTATGAGTATGCCTCCTAGCTTTTTACCTTGATAATACAAATCATTAGGCCATTTAATTTTAATGGACTCAGTGTTAGTATCTAACTGGCTAAATGCTTGAGCTAATAAGGCTCCTACGACAAGAGATAGCGGTGGTTGCCCATGACTAATGCTTGGAGCTATAAAAGTGCAGGTAAGGCTGGATCCTGCCTGAGCGTGCCATTGATGATTGCCTCGACCTCGACCAGCTAGTTGTTCGTGAGCCCACACAACATCACCAATAGCCGCTGATTTAGATTCTATGAGCTCTTTGGCTTTAGTCTGGGTTGAGTCTAGCCGTGCAAACTCATGAATCATCATTAATAGAAATAAGGGTAAACCTAGCGACCTATACTGATATACTCAAAGCCTAAATTAGCCATCATAGCAGGGTCTAGTAAGTTGCGCCCATCAAAGATGAGAGGTGTACGTAAACTCTGTTTAACTTTAGGAAAATCTAAATTGGTGAACTCTTGCCATTCTGTAGCAATAACTAAAGCATCAGCTTGCTCAAGTAAGGTATAAGGTTCATCGTAATAATGGATGTCTCCACTAAGTCCACCAAACTTTTGTGCGGTGTCTAAAGCTTTAGGATCGTAAGCATGAACACTGGCACCTTGAGCTAAGAGCTCTTTGGCTAATTTAATGGCAATTGATTCACGTACATCGTCTGTATTTGATTTAAAAGCTAAACCCCATAAAGCAATTTTTTTGTCTTTTAAGACCCAGAGTTTTTCTTTGATTTTTTCTAAAAACTTCTCTAATTGGCGCTCATTGATGCGCTCAACTTCTTTAAGTAAATCAAACGGCTGACCTAGCTCCTCAGCAATTGCGATAAATGCCTTAATATCCTTAGGGAAACATGAGCCTCCATAACCTAAACCTGCATTGAGAAAAGCGCTGCCAATACGGTGATCTAACCCAATCCCTTTGGCAACTTCCTCAACATTGGCATCTGATTTTTCACAGATAGCTGAAATAGCATTAATATAAGATATCTTAAGAGCTAAAAACGAGTTAGCAGCATGTTTGATAAGCTCAGATGAATTAATATCCGTTTCAATCATAGGCGCATTGAACGGTTGATAAATCTCACGTAGAACACTTAAGGCTTGTGTGGAGTTAGAGCCAAATACCACACGGTCAGGGTTGAGCAGATCATCTACAGCAGAACCCTCACGTAAGAACTCTGGATTAGAGGCGACACTAAAATCTGAGCCAGCTGGAGCATAACGAGCTATGGTTTGCTCTACTTTATCGCCTGTTTTTACTGGAACAGTTGATTTGTCTACAATCACACGATGGCCGAGCTCTGGGCTAAGACAATCTGCAATCTCTCTTGACACTCTTTCTATAAAGCTTAAATCAACAGAACCATCTGGCTGAGGAGGTGTCGGAACAGCGATAAATATCGCATCACCAAACTCAACACCTTGTCGTGTAGAAGTAGTGAAATTGAGTCTCCCTGCATCAACATTTTTTTTGACAAGCTCAGCAAGCTTTGGCTCATAAATAGGGATTTGACCTTGGAGTAAGGTGTCGACCTTGGCTTGGTCATGATCAACACATATGACGTCATGCCCAACCTCTGCAAAGCAAGTTCCAGAAGTCAGTCCTACATAACCTGTTCCAATAATGGTAATTTTCATAAATAAAGTTGATGGGTTAGAGCATAATCAAAAACTTGCGCATTTAATAGCGCTTTAGAAGATGAAAAGTCTTTTCTAATAAGGGTTGAGCTTATAGGTAAATAAGAAGCTTGGTCAAGATAAATACAGTGAGCATCCATGAGTAAATGATGGTCTGAATCATTTTTGTTAATCTTCTCTCTGGGGTAGATAATTATAGTTACTGAATCTAAAATACGCTCATAATTATACCAAGCCTCGATGTTATCCCATTGATCCATTCCCATAATCCAATACAGTTGAGCTTGAGGGTAGCTAGATTGAAAATACTCGATAGTATTAATGCTGTAAGAGGGCTTAGGTGCTGTGATTTCATAATCGCTTACCTGCGCCCAAGAAATATTCTGTGTTGCTAATTCCAACATAGCTATACGGTGCTTATCAGGAGTGTAGCTATGCTCGAGCTTATGTGGTGATTGTGCGCAAGGGATGAATATAATCTGATCTAAATTAAGGGCTTGTTGAGCACAGGTAGCCACAGCAAGGTGCCCTTGATGAACTGGGTCAAAACTGCCTCCAAATAAAGCTATCTTTTGCTTAGCCATAAACCATGGTGAGTACGAATTAGATACTATTAGGCACACGTTTTAAATCAGCGCCCAAATCTTGAAGTTTGGTATCAATGTGCTCGTAGCCACGATCAATATGGTAGAGCCTATTGACTTCTGTGGTGCCTTTGGCAGCTAAACCAGCAAGGACAAGCGCTGCCGAAGCACGTAAATCAGAAGCCATCACAGGAGCCCCTGTTAGTTGCGCTACGCCGTGTACAATGGCCTTGCCTCGATTAACTTCTATTTTAGCTCCCATACGGTTGAGCTCAGCACAGTGCATAAAGCGCTCAGGGAAAATCATGTCTTCAATCACGGATATTCCAGGCGTCAAGGCTAACAAAGACGTAAATTGAGCCTGCGCATCTGTAGGAAAAGAAGGGTAGGGGTCTGTGATAATCTCACAACCTTGTGGGTTAGATGTAGGGGTCACTGTTACTTGAGTTTCATCAGCATTATAAGTAAGGCTGTGACCGATTTGCTGAATCTTTTCCTCGATGGTTTTAAGGTGAGGGCGGCAAATATTCTTGAGAGTAATTTCACCACCAGTGATAAGTCCAGCCATCATGTAAGTTGCGGCTTCGATACGATCAGGAATCACCTCATGATGAGCTCCGTGAAGCGATGTGACGCCTTCGATTGTGATCACACGTGTACCTTGCCCCATAATTTTAGCTCCCATATTGATAAGGAAATTAGCTAAATCTTCTATCTCTGGTTCTCTTGCAGCAGACTCAATAATAGTGGTGCCTTGAGCCAGTGTCGCAGCCATCATGATATTAGCTGTGCCTAAAACTGTTGGCCCAGATTTACCTCTTAGATCTATTTCACAACCTTTGAGTCCATTTTTAGCTTCAAGCGTTAAATTGCCGCCATCTTGAGTAATAGTTGCGCCTAAGGCTTTGAGTCCTTTGAGGTGTAAATCAATAGGTCTAGTTCCAATCACACAACCGCCTGGCATAGAAATGATAGCCTTGCCTGTGCGAGCTAGCAGAGGACCCATCATACAAATGGACGCACGCATTTTACTCACGAGTTCATAAGGAGCTGCTGATTGAATGGTTTTGGCTTCTGTAATAACAGTGCCACTGTATCTTTCAATAGAGACACCTAATGAGTTCAAAATTTGAACCATATAGTTAGTGTCAGATACATCTGGAACATTTTTAATACTACAGCTAGATTCAGTTAGCAAAGTTGCAGCTAAAATAGGAAGTGATGCATTTTTAGCACCTGAAATCCTCACGCTGCCGTGTAGTGGGGTACCGCCATTAATGATAAGTTTATCCATGATTGATTAAAAAGTTGCTATGACAAAGCGAGGTTGCTTATTTAAATCACTATGTACCTCTACTTGAGTGAATCCAGCTTGTTCGAGTAATTGCGCTGTTTCTTGTCCTTGGTTGTAACCGACTTCTAGAGCTACTATAGCTGATTCTGTAAGATAATCAGCGACTTGGCTACAAAATTGTTTTACAATATCCATGCCGTCTTCACCTCCAAATAAAGCCATTTCTGGGTCATTGAGCACCTCTGGGGTCAGTAGAGGTTTATCGGTTTGTGGCACATAGGGTAAATTAGCGATAATCAGATCATATTTCTGAGTATCTTCACCTTTCTCAACACTAAGAGTAGAAAATAAATCACTGTTGATAAACTTAATGCCTTCTAGTTCCAATTTTTTAGCGTTTTCTTGTGCTAGATTGAGTGCGTCTTGACTCAAATCTATGCAGGTGACCTTAGACTCTGGGTATTCATTAGCTAGAGAAAGTCCAATCACACCAGAGCCGCAGCCTACATCTAAGATGGTTTGAGGAGTTTTATCCTTTAGCTCGTTGATAGTTAATTCAACGAGTTCTTCAGTTTCTGGGCGAGGTACTAAACCTCGCTTATCACAGATAAAGTTTTGATTGTAGAAACTAACCTCACCTAAAATATGTTGCAGAGGCTCACGCTTAGCACGACGCTGTGTCCAGTCACGCAATGTATCTACTTTGTCTTTGTTGAGAGGTTGCTCAAAATTAATATAGAGATCCATGCGGTTCATCTTGAGAACATGAGCTACCATGCACTCCATTTCAAAACGGCCTTTTTCAATACCGTTTTTTTTAAGAAAGGCTGCGCCTTTAGTGAGAATCTCAAGAATAGTTTGCATAGTGAAACTTTAGTCTAGTTGAGCTTCTTTAAGTCTTGTCTCCATCTCAGCTTTTTGCATATTGGTGACAAACTCACTAATATCTCCATTAAGCACGGCATCCATTTGGTGTGAGGTGAAATTAATGCGATGATCCGTAATTCTGCTCTGTGGGTAGTTGTAAGTACGAATCTTTTCAGATCTATCCGCTGAACCAATGAGCGAACGGCGTTGAGCACTGTAGGCGTCAGCTTGTTCTTGTTGCTTTTTCTCAAAGAGTTTAGCAAGTAAAATTTGCATGGCCTTTTCCTTGTTCTGCGTTTGAGAACGCCCGTCCTCACAACGCACCATAGTGTTAGAAGGTATATGCAGGATTTGCACCGCAGATTCAGTTTTGTTCACGTGCTGACCACCAGCACCACCAGCACGACAAGTTTCAATACGCAAATCAGTTTGCTTGAGTTCCACATCCACTTCTTCTGCTTCTGGTAGGACAGCTACTGATGCAGTTGAGGTATGAATACGCCCTTGGGTCTCAGTCGCAGGCACACGCTGTACACGGTGCACGCCTGACTCATATTTCATGTAGCGAAACACGTCTTCACCACTGAGCTTAATCACGGCATCTTTGAAACCACCAGTTTCCGAAGGGCTGCTACTTAGGTGCTCACATTTCCAGCCTTGCGTCTCAGCATAGCGCTGATAGATACGTAATAAATCACCAGCGAAAATAGCGGCTTCATCGCCACCAGCTCCTGCTCTAATTTCAACTAGAGCATCCCTGTTTTCGGCAGGGTCTTGAGGGAGTAGGGAGTATTGAACCTCTTGAGTTAAGTTTTCAACAAGCTCTTCTAACCTTGGAATTTCTTCGGCTGCCATGAGAGCTAACTCTTCATCGTCTTCTTTGACTAGTTCACGGTTATCTTCTAGTTCTTGCGTAGAGGCATTAAGAGTCTCCCAAGTTTCTAATAAACGTTTGATTTGACTATGCTCACGCGTGATTTGAGCAGCGGCACGTTGATCATTGAAAAAATCAGGTGCTGACATCTGTTCCTCAATTTCACTGAGTCGGAGTTGGCGTTTTTCGATAAGGGTTGAATAATCCACAGGGTAAAATCTAAAAAAGGTTAAAAAGTATCTACAACCTGCCAACTATCAGGAATACTTGGCAGTCATTTATCTAAGCACTGAATAAAGGAAAGCTCGCTAAATAACAAGTTTCTATTTGTCTCTATTTATCAACGAGCCAATTTTTTAATTGAGATAATGCATGGGCTCGATGACTAATTTTTTGCTTAATATCTGAACCTAAATCAGCAAAACTTTTTTCATAGCCATGAGGGACAAAGAGTGGGTCATAACCAAAACCAGCTTGCCCGGATAATTCCTCTGCTATGTGGCCTTCAACTTTGCCTTCAAATGAGGCTAATACCTCTCCTTGCTGAGCGATTACTAAGGCGCAAACAAAATGCGCCCCACGTTGCTTAGGGTGTTGCGTCACATCTGATAATTCTCTAAGTAATTTCTCATTATTCGTCTCATCAGTGGCTGATTTCACAACCCCATTTTGACTTTCATTGGCATAACGAGCAGAGTAGATGCCAGGAGCGCCATCTAGAGCGTCGACACAGAGCCCAGAGTCATCAGCTATGACTAAGTGAGGGGTGAGCTGGCTAATCGCTAGAGCTTTTAAACTCGCATTACCGACAAAAGTATCAGCATTTTCTTCGACCTCTGGAGGTTTTTCAATACTTTCTAAGCCATGCACTTCGTAATCAGAACCTAACAGAGCCTCAAGCTCTGCACGTTTTTTTACATTGGTAGTAGCAATGATGATGATCATTATTTTTCTACTTTATAGTTTTTACAATACTCTGTTGCTTGATTCACTGGCTTTATATCAGCTAAATCAACATCATTATAACTATGCTTAACACCCCAATTAAAAATAGTTTCAAACAAGGGTAGCCATCTAGCTTCTCTTACACAATCTAAGAAATAGTCTTCGTGTTCTTTTTCTTTAACCCCCATTTCGTAGAGTATTTCATCATGTTTATGAATTCCTAGTGTATGAAAATATTTCATCATAATAAAATATTCACAGACATTGCCACTTTCTAATTTGCCAGCAAAGAAATAAGGCATAAATTCCCCTATAAAATAACAACTAAAACCTATAATTTTACCAATTAAGTGATATTTAATTTCTAAATATTTAGAAACAGGAATTTCATACTCGAGCATAATAGTTAACACATGCTCACGGTGCTCCCATTCATCCTGCTCTATTTCATTAATACGCGCGACTTGAGTTTTATCCTTGAGGGACTTTGCATGCCCAATATAAGCAAAACTCGCTGCTTTTTCTGCAGAATAAGCAGTTTGTAAAGATTTGATTAACGCTGGGTGATTAAGTTTCAAGAATTACTTAATTAAGAGTAAGTTTAAAGCAGAGATAAGGGCCTTTAGACCTGCTTTTTCGATTGAGCTATCGACCCCAGCAGCCCAGATGCATTGATGCGTGCTGTTGTCCTTGAGCTGAACATAGGCAATGGAGTCTGCTTCAGAACCACCACTAAGTGCATGTGAGCGGTAATCAGTGACCTGAAAATCAAGTTCAATTAAACCACTAGAGCGTACCGCAGCTACTAAAGCACTGATAGGGCCATTACCACTACCTGTAATTTCTTGAGTTTTACCATTATAGCCAATGGTAAATGAGCCTTGAGTGACATTGTCTGAAGTAGATGTCAATTGTACGGTTGATTCAAAACTTAGCGGAGTATTGATATTGACGAAATTTTCTTCAAACAACTCTTTAATCTTGTCATTATCTAGCTCTGAACCTTGCTCATCCGCAGCCTGATAAATATACGTGCCAATTTGCGCCTGCATAGCTTTTGGTAGCTCATAGCCATAATCTTTTTCCAAGATAAAGGCGACGCCGCCCTTGCCACTTTGGCTGTTAATTCTAACAATGGCTTCGTAATTACTACCAATATCCTGAGGGTCGATAGTGAGGTAGGGGACCTCCCATGGTATTTCTTGTAAATCTACGCCTTGCTCTTCAACCGCTTTATTACGCAAATCAAAGCCTTTTTTAATCGCATCTTGGTGACTACCTGAAAATGCCGTGAACACGAGCTCACCGGCATAAGGGTGCCTCTCATGAATCGTCATAGCTGTTGTTTTAGTATAGGTATCTTTGACATGCTTCATATCAGAGAAATCAAGCCCTGTCTCAATACCAAGCATGTTCATATTAAGAGCTACAATCACCAAGTCGAGATTACCTGTGCGCTCACCATTACCAAATAACGTGCCTTCCACTCGATCAGCTCCAGCTAGTAAACCTAACTCAGTCGCAGCCACGCCTGTGCCACGGTCATTGTGGGTGTGTAAGCTGATAATCGCTGCTTTGCGGTTACTTAAATGATGGATAAACCATTCGATTTGATCAGCATGCTGATTAGGCGTCGTCCATTCTACAGTTGCAGGTAGATTAAGAATCACTGGGTTTTCCTCAGTCGCACCCCAAGCTTGCATGACGGCTTCACAGACTTCTAAGGCATAATCTGTCTCAGTATCGGAAAAACTCTCTGGAGAGTACTGTAAGGTCACTTGAGTGCCTTCTAATTGATTTAATCTCTCCTTTATAAGTTTTACACCACTTACGGCAATATCAAGAATACTTTGCTTAGTCGCCCCTCTAAATGTCACCTTGCGTTGTAACGGTGATGTGGAGTTATAGAGATGAATAATCGCTTTTTTAGCGCCTTTTAAACTCTGACAGGTCTTATCAATCAAATGCTCACGCGCTTGTACCAATACTTGCAAAGTCACATCATCAGGTACTAAGTCCTCTTCAATAAGCTGACGCAAGAAAGCAAACTCGGTGTCAGAAGCAGAAGGGAACCCAACTTCGATTTGCTTAAACCCTAAACTCACCAAAAGCTTAAATAACTCTAGCTTTTGCTCTAAATTCATCGGTATAGCTAGAGCCTGATTACCATCACGTAAATCGACACTACACCAAATAGGAGCTTGAGTAATAGTGTTTTTACACCATTGACGATTAGGGTTAGAAATAACTTGGATAGGTTGGTATTTTTTTAAAGACTCAGGTTTCATTAGATTATTGTGAGACAAGTTATAGATGAAGCTTGAATTTTAATCAACTATTGAATAGTTTCAACCCATGTTTGAAGTTGTATTTAACCAAGTTAGCGCAGCAGAAATGTCTGCCCTCGATACTCTTAGCCAATTAGAGCTCATGGATGGCTTTCAATTTACCAAAGAGGAATTAGCCGCTGACAGCGATAAGTTCGGCATACTTAGCCTAGATGATCGCAAGCTCTACCGTTACCGCCTTGGTGATTACCGCATCTATTTTGAACTCGATGACAAGCATGCCATCGTCCACCGTGTACTACACAAAAACACACTCTCAGACTTCTCCTACAGAACCAATCCCTCAGATACCACCGAGGATGAGGCGTTGCAAAGCTCGAAGCATTTTTGGAGCTTGATCGACGAAGGCAAACAATCTTAGTTTTTAAAGGGCTCTTTTGGGCTTAAAATGCACTTACTCAAACTTTCGCGGTTCTCAGGAATGTCTTAATTCATTCCGCTTCCACGGTTTTGAGGTAAGCACATTTTAATTCCCAAAACTCATAGTTGAGTTTTAATGACTCAACTATTTAGCCACTTTAAAAACCTAAGAAGTAATAGTTATAGTGAGAGTAAAACTCAGCTTACTTCATCTACTTCGTTTTTTGCGGGCATGGCAGTAACTCTTTACAGCCAACCCTTAAAAACATCGTATCTAAAGCAAGCTAAGCTTTTACAGGCTAGGTTAGTTAGTAGCTTTAAAAATTTAATTAAGAAAAAATGAGCGAAACTTTTGGAATAATAATATTTGGTATATTTTTCTGCTCAATATTTTTCTGGTTTTACTTGTGTCATAGACTGTTTAAAGATCTTCGCTTAAGACACCCTGATAAGTATGAGTTAATGGGAAACCCTAGCCTTATAAGGAATAACTCATTAGCAAATAATATTTCATTTATAAAGTTTTTGATTAAAAGGGAATGGCGAGAACTCAATGATTCGAGTATTACCTCACTAGGTAAAGGCATGCTCACTTTTATTATTATTTATCACACTACACGACAAAAAA
>DGJT01000052.1 GCA_002387565.1 Akkermansiaceae bacterium UBA4589
ATTTTTTGTCGTGTAGTGTGAAAAATAATAAATAGATTTAATAAATACGACAGAAAATAACCTAGTTATCAGTTAAGTGCCGAGGAAAGAAACTTCGTGAATTTATTTTGAATGCCCTTGACTTGATATTCCATATTGGGCATTTTATTGACCATTATGATCAATAACTTAAAGAAAATCATTGTTACTGGATTGCTATTAGTTAGCACACATCTAAATGCAGCTCCTTTGGTTTATGAAGGAACTCAAGGAATAGGTAAAGGTAAACATATTGTTTTCCTTGCTAACGATCACGAGTATCGTTCAGAAGAAACTAACCTTGTACTTGCTAAAATCTTGGCAAAACATCACGGTTTCAAGTGTACCGTTTTATTTGGTATTGATGAAAATGGGCATATTTTACCTGGAGCCAAAGATGTTCCTCATCTTGAAGTTTTAAAAGATGCAGATATGTTTGTATTTTACGCACGATTTATGAATTTGCCAGAAGAACAGGCTCAATTGATTGCTGACTACCTTGAGAGAGGAGGCCCAATTGTAGGGATGAGAACTTCTACTCATTGTTTTAACGGCCAAGAAGGCAAGTGGAGCATCCTGAATTACGACTATAAAGGTGAAGATTATGACGGTGGTTTAGGCAAGCAGGTTTTTGGTAATACTTGGGATAAGGTGAATGGTCAGAGTCACTATGGTGAAAACCATCGTGAAAGTGGTATTTATACTCCTGTCGATGCTGCAAAAAGTCACCCTATTATGACGGGTATTGATTCTTTCTTTGCTTACAATGGTGCTTATAAATCTCAACCGCCAGCAGATGCAACTCCTCTAGTTGAAGTGCAGGTGCTAAATACTTTTGAAAAAAGTGATAATATCAATACTAAAAAACCAAAGGTGAATGCAGGCTGGACACGTGATCATTATATGGCGCCATCAGGCGATAAAAAAGAAGCACGCGTTTTCTACACTTCCATAGGCGCGTCAGAAGATTTTCTTGATGAAAAATCACGTCGATTTGTCGTGAATGCCACACTGTGGTGCATGGGTATGGAGGATAAAATTACTGATGATCTCAAGGTAGATATAGTAGGTGGTTTTTATCCATCTGCTTATTTTACAAGCTCTCTTTACAGAGAAGGCGTCAAACCCTCAGACCTAGCTGCATTTGATTCTTCTATCATGCCTGAAGATGCTCCGTTTCATGGAGTAGACAAAGCCAAAGCTGCTAAAGTGATTAAAATGAGACCTAAATTACTCGAGATGGTGCAGAAATTACACCCTAATGTAGATTTAGATAAGCCAGTGCAAAAAAAATAAGTAGCAACTATCGTCTACTTTAATTTCTCGAGCAAAGTATTCTTTTGGCTCAAGAACTGCAAAGCACAGATTATTAAAAGTCTCGTACAACTATCATGAAAGTCAATGCCTACGCCGCCCTCGAACCTAAAGCCGCTCTTACTCCTTACACCTATGAACTAGGAGAATTAGGCGCTGAACAAGTCGATATCAAAATTAGTCACTGTGGTTTTTGTCACTCAGACTTAAGCATGATTAATAACGACTGGGAGGCAAGCACCTACCCTATCGTCCCAGGTCACGAAATTATCGGCGAAGTCATTGGACTCGGCTCAGCCACCAAAGGCCTGCAAATAGGCGACAAAGTCGGCGTCGGCTGGAATGCCGCCTCATGCATGAGTTGTCAAACCTGCATGGAAGGAGCACACCACCTCTGCGCAGACAAAGAATCCACTATAGTAGGCAGACACGGCGGATTTGCCGATCATGTACGCACCCACTGGTCATGGGCTATCAAGCTCCCCACAGGCATCGATTTAGCCAAGGCAGGACCTCTACTCTGTGGTGGTATCACCGTCTTTAACCCTATCATCATGGCAGATGTCAAACCTACTGACAGTGTCGGCGTGATTGGCATCGGTGGATTAGGGCATTTAGCCATCAAATTCCTCAAGAGCTGGGGCTGTGAAATCATTGCATTTAGCTCCAATCCAGACAAGACCCAAGCCATCCTCGACATGGGAGCAACCCGAGTCATCGACTCCACCGACCCCGAGCAACTCGCCTCTATTGACCGCAAGCTCAAGCTTGTGATTAATACTACCAACGTCACTCTCAACTGGGACGCCTATCTAGGCACTATTAAGCCCAAAGGCTTCCTACACACCGTAGGAGCCGTACCCGAAGACATGGAAATCCCTGCGCGCCGCCTCATCGAAGCCGAGCGCAGTGTCAGCGGTAGCCCACTAGGCAGCCCAGCTCTCACCAAAACCATGCTCGAATTCGCCGTACGCCACAACATCTACCCCATCGTCGAGGAATTCGCCATGAGCGACGTCAACCAAGCCATCGACCATCTAAAAGCGGGCAAAGCCAGATTTAGAATCGTCCTCAAAAACGACTAAACAGCTAATACGAGCAGAGCCTTACTCACGGCATCTAGGTCGTTATTTAAGGGCGTAGCAGTAGGTCTCTACAGCCAACCCTCAAATGCCTACTATCTACCGCAATTAAAACTCTTAAAGGGTTGGTTACATTAGTTCTTTGATACCTAACCTTTTCATATATTCGTAGGTTTCATCATAAAACTCAGGTTTTCTTGTTTTGTCTATTTTAGATCCTTGAGGAATATAAATAACAAAACCCTGCCTAGATCTTGTCAGTAAAACTCTGTATGCATTTTTTAAATACTCTTTATCTTCTTTTTTATTTATATTTTGCCATTTACTCCCTTTAAAATTCTGATGTTTCCATTGACCTTCTTTGAGATAAAAATTAGCACCCCACGCTACAATCGACCAATCTATCTCTAAGCCTTGAATATCAAACTCAGTTGCTACTTCTTCAAGAAAGTATGAAGAACGAACATCCAAGGCGTCATTTAAAAACCAATTAGCAGGTGAAATCTCATTTTTCACATAAATACCTAAAGGTCTGAGCCTTCTTGCTCCTGACGAGGCTATTAAACCAATTCTTTCAGAGCCTTTTGCATTATCTTTAACCCATGTTTTAGCCTTTGATAAATCTCTAGTTATAACTAAAGGGAACTCAGCTTTAATTTCTTGATAAAGAAATTTAGACCTTTCAAAATTGAGTTCTAATAACTCATAAATAAATTCAGATAGTCTCTCTGATCTAAATGATCTAATCGAGACATCTAGATGTAATTCTTTTTTAGCTTGAGCTTTTTCTTTCAGCCAATTTTGCTGATCGAGCTGTATGTAGCTTTTACTAGCTATAATTAAGTCCGAGTAATAAACATCCCAATTCAAATATTTATTTTTAAATACATTAACCCATTCTTCTAGCCCAGCCTCTCCTGTATTAATTTCTTGTCCACCCCCTATCAAACATATAATGACACACCAGTCATCATGGCGATCCATAACATCTATCAAAAAGTCAGGTTCAGACATATCAAAGTCTTCAATACCTTTTTTTCGCCTCATAAAAGAACTTGCTTGATGCTTATCCCACGCTCTTTGAGCTTCATCAAACACTACTACTTTCTCAACTGGAGCTTTCTCTGACTTTAAGTTATCATCCCTAAAATGATGTATATTTTGAATAAAGGCGTTTGCTTTAATTGCCGCTTTTTTCTTAGTTATACTTTGGCCTGTTTTTTTAACTCTATCTACTTCATCTCGGGCTAAAGCTTCTCTTAGTACATCTACTAATGGTCCATTGCCTGATAAGAAAACTGCATGTTCAGCTTCATTAGCCTTCATTCTCTCATTAGCAATATTTAACCCCGCTAATGTTTTTCCTGCACCTGGAACGCCAGTAACAAAACATATAGATTTTTTTTCCTCTCTTTTTGACTTTTCAATTATTCCATTTAAACAAGCCGCCGTTTTGGTTAAATTAATAGCTCCGGCATCTGACCTAGAAATTTCTTCAACCTTATGTCCTCTATATAGGGCTTTAGCAGCTTCTATAATTGTTGGCGTTGGTTTATAAATAGAATTCTCCCAATACTCAGAATCAACATGATAACTACTCTTATCAATGAAAATAGCTAGGTTTTTCTTTAGCTCAACTTTATTACACTTAAGAGCATGATTTAATTTCTGTATTTCAGAAATATTATTCTCAACTACTCCGGCATTCGTCGCAACTAAAACAGGAATTAATTTAGCTGAATGACTCCCTTCATGAAAGTTTTGCAAATCTAAAGTGTAATCAATTACTTGCTCTTGTGAATTTTTATTATAAGAATCGCTTCCTACTTTAAACTCTACAACAAAAATAACTTCTCCTATTATAATTATGTTATCAACTTTTTTACCCATTCTAGGGATAGCAAACTCAAAGTAAACATTACCATTAATACCTCTTAATTGGTCTTTTAGTATCGCTATTTGCTGTTCCCACGCTTTTATCTGTAATTCCTCTAAGCTTCTATTAGAGTGATTGCTTGTTAATTTTCCTAAAATAGACTCTTTAGACTCTTTTAAAAAATCACTAATTGTATTTGAGTAGGCAGCTCTTTTCATAATTATTCTAAAGTAAATAGAGATATTGTATTTATTTGTTAATTTTTCAAATAAATTTAACTATTTTTATCATTTTTTTATTTCAACTCAACTTCACACAAACAGCTTAGATTTTTTCTTGTGGCTAGGCGTGTGAGCTGTGGCTGTAGAAGAGCTACTGCCATCGGCTCGCAGAACAACGCCAGAAGGAAAAAAAGCTGTATTAGAAAATATCCCCAAGTAATTATTTAAATAAGCTAAGCAGTTGTATTACAAATAAAACTACGGTTTTGGGAATTAAAATGTGCTTAGCTCAAAATCGTGGAAGCGGAATGAATTAAGACATTCCTGAGAACCGCGAAATCAGTAAGTGAATAACGCAACTGATAAGACCTTAGCCTCGTAGAGGTGAGAATAGCCTTATTAAGGCTAGGCGAATCAAAGTTTGAGTAAGTGTATTTTAAGCCCAAAAGAACCATTTATTTAAAGCAACTTAAGACGGCCATGCGGGTATATATACCATTCTTAACCTGTTTAGCTATCAAACTCTTTTCATAATCAAGCACTCCATCACATAGCTCTACACCTCGATTAACGGGTCCTGGGTGCATGATGTAGAGGCCTTTGTCGCTGATTTCTTGGAGTCTGGCTTCGGTGACGCCGTAGAGGTTGTGATATTCTTTGGTGCTAGGGAAATTCTGTTTGCCTTGGCGTTCGCTTTGGACTCTAAGCAGGTAGATGATGCTTGGTTGCCATTGCATGGCGGTTTCAAAATTGTCAAAAAATGTGACGTTTTTGTCTGCGTAGGCCTCACGGTTGGCTTGTAATGTCTGTGGAGCTAGGAATCCTACCTGTGCCCCAAGCTTGAGTAGTATGTTGCTCGTAGAGCGTGCGACTCTGCTGTGGAGTATGTCTCCTGTAATGAGGATGCGCTGTCCTGAGATATCCCCTACTTCTTGTTGGATAGTGAAGGCATCTAAAAGCGCTTGTGTTGGATGAGCGTGCATGCCGTCGCCTGCGTTGATGACGTGGGCGTGGGTTTGCTTGCTTAGTTGTTGTGTGAAACTTGAGGCGCTATGTCTGACTATCATGTAGTCGACGCCCATGGCTTCTAGG
>DGJT01000029.1 GCA_002387565.1 Akkermansiaceae bacterium UBA4589
GGTTCATAAATTTTACCATTGTCTCTTTGGTTTCAAAGTACTGCTCAATAACACTGCTCTTGGATGGTACGACAGAGCTAACCCATGCTTGATCAATCTTGGTTTGAGAGCTTTGCTCTAATTCGTCGCAGCATTGCTGTAGGCTTTTACTGCTAATACTAAAGGTTTCCAAAATCTGAAAAGCTAGCTCATTTTTATACAAAGGCAGACTTTGGGTTGGTTCTACTACCACTAATTTGGTATGAGTGTTAGATATATCGATAAGGACAACAGACATGATTTAAATTCAAAGTGATGTTTGAGGAGTTGCTGAACCTTATGATTAAATGACTAAAAAAACAATCAGCAAAAACATGCTAACTGTATCGTTACTTTATTAATTATGTCTTCTATTCAATTCTATCCAAGCTCAGCTTATTTATCGGCCCAAATGCAGCAAGAGGTGGCTGCTATTTTTGTGGATAATTTTACCGCTGCACCACGCTATGAAAATTGGGATAATGAGAGCGCGCTTGCTTACTTGCAATCTCTATGGAGTAAGGGGGCTGCTACTTGGGTGAGTTATAAAAAAGACAACCTAGGCAACCGAGAAGAAGAAGGTATGATTACTGGTTTTGCTATTGGAATTATAATTAATAAACATACTCAGAGTCACGAACCTCAACTGTTAAACCATTATGCAGGCGCTTTTTACTTAGAAGAGATTGCGGTGTGCACTGAGGCGCAGGGGCAAGGTATCGGCAAACAGCTCATGCAAGCTAGCTTAAGTGATACACAGAATAGTTACCCAAGCTATGTCACTCGTGTGCGTAGTGATGCCCCAGCTATGGTTTACTTGCTCGAATCTCTTGGTTTTAAGCAAGTAGATTCTTATTTAGCCACCAAAGGAGGCGTCATATCGCAAAGACTCATTTATCGCTATGAGAATAACTAGGCTTAAAATAGGAATAGAACCCTCTCATTTTTCGAGTTTCTTTTTGACTTTATGGGGTTTTTACTTAGAATTCTGCTGAAATGGTTCTAACTTTCATTATTATCCTACTAGCCACTATTGGGAGTGTTATTCATTGGAATTTAGCTACGAATAATAAGCGTAGTTTGGTTAGCCTTGTTATTGTGATTGGAGTCTTTGTGTTATCGACTTACCAGATTTATCAAAGAGGTCAAATCGCGCAGCAATGCCCAATTAACACGGTGCAAGAATTACTGAGCTTTATTTCATGGGCTATCTTGTTGTTTTATTTGGTGATTGGTCGAGTTTACCGTGTCTCTTTCTTAGGTTTACTCACCTTGCCTGCTGTGGTCTTGTTTGAAGTTTTAGGACTGTTGCCTAGCTTACAATTGGCGTTCCCTTCGGCAGATAGAGCGGTGAACCCTATTTTAGAGTGGCATGTATTCTTACTCTTACTTGCCTACGGGGCTCTAGGACAAGCCGCTCTTGCTGGCGTGCTGTTTTTGCAACTACATCGAGTACTCAAAAAATCTAACTTTTCAAACCGTTTGTTTTCTCAGATGCCACCTATTGGTCGTCTATCCGAAGCTATTAAACGTTTGTTATGGCTCGGCTTTGGCCTACTTACTATTGGTATTATTTTGGGCTTTAAACTCGATTATGCTGCCGACTCTTTTAAATTTTATCTAGCTTGCGGCACTTGGGTTTCTTACTTGATTCTTATCATTGTAGATAAAGTGCGAGGCTTCCCACTCAAGCTTATGTCGATTTGGGTCTTGGCTCTGTATATTCTTAACCTTATTTTACTTGTCTCTATTTAACTCATGCAGTTGTTATGTTTAGGTATTAGTTATCAAAATGCGGAAGTCAGTGTCCGTGAAAAATTTGCGATTTCTAATAAAAGAATTATCGAACACCAACAGGAGTTTAAAACCATCACAGATGGAGGTGATTTTGTAATTCTATCCACCTGTAACCGTGTGGAGTACTACATCTATAGCCAAGTGAGTCTGACTGATTTATTTAATCGTTTAATCAGCTATTGGCAAGAGCAAGGTATCTGGCATGAAACTAATAAAGAATTATTTTACCAACTAGAAGGCTCACAGGTCTCGCAGCATCTCTGCTCAGTACTCAGCGGCATGGATTCTATGGTGCTTGGTGAGACTGAAATCGTCAAACAAGTCAAAGATGCCTACCACTTCTGCCTTGAGCAAAAATTCACAGGCAAAGAGCTCAATCAGCTCTTTCAAAAATCATTTAGCATTGGCAAAAAAATCCGCACCCAAACCCAAATCCAAACTGGGCAAGTCTCTGTAGGTAGTGTTGCGGTCGATTTAGCTGCCAAAATTTTTGGTGAGCTGTCAGAGCAAAAAATCATGATTATCGGTGCTGGTGATAACAGTCGTGTCACCGCTCAAAGCCTCATGTCTCGTGGCGCTAAAAGCGTCATCGTCTCTAACCGCTCCTATGACAAGGCGGTTGATTTAGCTGAACATTTAGGTGGTTCAGCGATTCGATTTGATGATTGGGAGGAAACTCTAGCCCAAGTCGATATTATCATTTCTTCTACAGGTTCTCCCCATTTTGTCGTTGAGCCTGCTCATATTGAGAAAGTACGCAAACAGCGTAAGTACAAAGAGCTCTGTATTATTGATTTAGCCATCCCTCGTGATGTAGATCCTCAGGTGACTGAGTTTTCAGAAGTCTATCTCTACGATATGGACACCCTTAGTCAATTAGCCGACAAAGGCAAAGAGCACAGACAAAAACAACTTATTAAAGCGCAGGCTATCATCCACGAAGCTTTTGACATCAAACCAAAACAAGCGCCCAATCAGCAATCTTCTCCTGACTCTCTAGCGGCTAGTAATTTTAACACCTTATAACGAGTTCGACCTTTTATTATGACAACTATTAAACTTGGCACTCGAGGCAGTGATTTAGCTCTCTACCAAGCCTATCACACCAAAGCCCAACTTGAATCTCAATTAACAGGAATCAATGTTGAAATCATCATCATCCATACCACAGGTGATAAGCGCACCGATGTATCTCTCAATCAAGTAGCTAAACAAACAGGTGTATTTGACAAAGGTGTGTTTATTAAAGAGTTAGAAACCGCTCTTATTAACCAAGATATTGATATCGCAGTACACAGCCTCAAGGATTTACCTAGTGAGCTAGAGCCTGAATTCCATCTAGCCTCTGTCTTAGAAAGAGCCAATATTGCAGATATTTTAATCACGAAACAACCACTAGAACAATGGTCAGATTTACCTAATGGTAGCTCTGTTGCCACCTCTAGTGTGAGACGCTCTCAACAATGGCTATGGCAAGCACAACAAATTGGCAAGGAATATCAAACTATCGATATTCGTGGCAATGTCCCTACCCGTATTGCTAAACTTGCCAACACCCCTGAGATGAATGGACTTATATTGGCTCAAGCAGGACTTGAGCGTTTGGAATATCCGACTGCTAACAGTTTTGAGGTCAATGGTGTCGCCCTCTACCCTCATATCCTACCTCCACAGCAGTTTTTACCCGCAGCAGGGCAAGGGGCCATTGGTATCGAAATCCTTAGTAGCAGAACTGACTTGCAACCGCTACTAGACACTATAACCCATCAACCAACCTTACAAACTGTCGAGACCGAGCGCCACATCCTCAAACTCTTGCAAGCAGGCTGTCACACGCCTATTGGGATTTACAGTGACTACACAGATGAGCAACTTAGTATCACGGCTGAGCTCTTTGCAGATGCTCCAGAGGGCTCCTCTAACACTCAAGCGAGCTCAACCCCTATCACCACTCAAGCTAGCAAACCTATCTCACAGCGCTTAGAATTAGCGCAAACTATTGTCGATCAATTGGCTCAATTAAAATAAACACATACACTTTCTTTTATTATGCACAACAACACTTCTTCCCAAGATTCTCAAGGCATTTGTTACCTCGTAGGCGCAGGCCCTGGTGACATCGGACTCGTCACTCTCAAAGCCAAAGCCTGCTTAGAAAAAGCCGACGTCCTCGTCTATGATGCACTGAGTCATCCAGACCTCGTCACATGGGTGTCCGAAGACTGTGAAATCATCTACGCAGGTAAGCGCGCAGATCAACACGCACTCACCCAAGACCAAATCAATGCCACCATCGTCGAAAAAACCAAAGAAGGTAAATGCGTAGTCAGACTCAAAGGTGGAGACCCTATGATTTTTGGACGTGGCGGTGAAGAAGCCGCAGAACTCGCTGACCTAGGTCTCAAGTTTGAAATTGTTCCAGGTATCAGCTCATCTATTGCAGGCCCTGCTTATGCAGGTATCCCTGTGACCCATCGCTCACATTGCTCACAGCTCACCTTATTTACTGGTCACGAAGATCCAACAAAAGAAGACACCAGTCTAGACTATCAGCAAATAGCCCAAGCACGAGGCACCAAGGTTTTCCTCATGGGCGTCTCACGTATGGCTGCTATCACCAAAACCCTCATCGAGCATGGAGCTAACCCTGATGAACCGATGGCTCTCGTCCGCTGGGCAACCACCAACCGCCAAGAAAGCTTAGTCGGCACACTCGGAACCATGGCTGAACTGGTCAAAAAGAATAATTTCAAATCCCCTGCCGTTGCCGTCATTGGTGGGGTCGTCAACGAACGTGAGAAAATCAACTGGTTTGAGCAACGTCCGCTACTTGGCAAGCGTATTGTCGTAACTCGCACGCGTCAGCAATCTAGTGCTCTCAAGCAAAAGCTCGTTGATTTAGGTGCAGAAATTATTGAAATACCTACCATTAAAATGGTGCCAGCCACTGACCAAGAAACCTTTAATGATTGTATAGAAAATGCCTACACTTATGACTGGATTGTCTTCACCAGCCCTAATGGGGTGGAGTATTTCTTCAACCGATTCTTTGAACGCTTTGACGATGCGCGTAGCTTAGGTGGGGTCAAGATTGCCGCTATTGGTCCAGGCACAGCTAAGAAAATCAAACAGTACCACTTTGCCACAGACCTCATCCCTGAAGTCTACCATGCCGAAGGGCTCATCGAAGCCTTCAAAAAAGAAGACATCGATCATCATACTGTGCTCTATGTTAAACCTAAACAGACACGTGAAATACTCACTCCTGCCCTGCGTGATATGAATGCTATTGTGGATGAGTGCATCGTCTACGAAACTGTCGCTGAGACTCGTGACGTCACAGGAGCCAAGCAACGCCTCATTGACGAGGGTGCTGATTTAATAACATTTACTAGTTCTTCGACTGCTGAGCATTTCAAAGCTCTTGATTTACCTCTCAATGATGACTGCAAGGTCGCCTGTATGGGACCTATCACTAGTAAGGCTCTAGGAGAACTCGGCTACCCAGTCGACGTGGTATCAAGTGAGGCGACCATCAATGCCTTTGTCGATGCGATTGTGGAGCATTTCAATCCTGATGCTTAAGACGTACTCATAAGTCAAATCATGTCTGATATCTTTATCCTCACCGAAGCTGAATTACTCTCCATCAATACAGAGGGCAAGGGAGACACCTACGATGTCAAACTGCCTAATGGTAAAATCAGCCAAGGTTTCGTCGATGCACGAGACAAAGACCTACTCGAGCAAGTCAGCACTAACATCCCTTGCAAAGTCAAACTCAGCATCCGCCCCGAAGATTTTGAACACGTCAAAATCATTGAGGTTATAAAAATCTAGCTACGTCAGCTACAATACAATACCCAAAACGGTGTTTCACATCCTCAAAGACAACGAACCCTTCCCCCCAGCTCAGCAAGCTACTGAGGAAGGGATTGTGGCGATTGGAGGAGACCTATCACCTGCTCGGCTTTTGAGCGCTTACCGCCAAGGTATCTTTCCTTGGTTTAATGATGATGAACCTGTTATCTGGTGGTCACCTGACCCTCGCATGGTACTGTTTCCAGATGAATTAAAAGTGTCTAAGAGCATGGCTAAGCTGATAAAAAAACAGGCGTTTAGCGTGAGCTACAATCAAAATTTTCGTGAGGTCATCACTCAATGCTCACAGGTACCACGTGCCGAGCAAGACGGCACATGGATCACCCAAGACATGATTGAGGCCTACTGCCAACTCCATCAACTAGGCCATGCTCTCTCGGTCGAAGTCTGGCAA
>DGJT01000046.1 GCA_002387565.1 Akkermansiaceae bacterium UBA4589
TACTTTAGTTGTGTTTAGCCAGTCAGGTCTTTTTCTGATATTTTTACTATAAAGCGGATAACTGCTCCACGGGTAATCAATGAGTTGTTTCCATTCTCCTTTAGTTCTTATCATATTAGCTCTTGCTGGGTTGAGGTGTACGTATTCAGCTACTGTTTTAAAATAGTCTGTACTTTTGTGTTCGCTGTTTATGAGTTGTGCTTTGTAGCGTCCTTGGAATAAGTGTCCTCTTCGTTTTTCTAATCTATTGATTCTTTGGGTGTAGGTGCCTTGTAACCATTTCATGCCTGCAACTAGGTTTGCTTGTGGTGTTTCTAGGAGTAGGTGGTAATGGTTTCCCATTAATACATAAGCATGGATTATCCATCCTGCTCTTGTGCAGGCTTCATCTAAGGTGTCGATGAATAATTCTCTTCCTTCGTCACTAAAAAAGATATCTCCTCCATTATTACCACGACTCATCACATGATAAGTCGCTCCTTCAAATTCAATTCGCAGTGGTCTTGCCATCTACAAAGCATAAACAATCACAAAATTATCTGTCAAATCAGCGATTGCATAATGAGCTGATAAGAGAAAATCATTTATGATTTTGCCCGAAGGGTGAGCGACGGTGCGAGTAGCAGCGGGCGAATCAAATCAAAAATCAAAGGACCGACCCCCAAGACGTGCGTTCATTTTTAATTTATCTTTGTGATAATTATAATTAGAAAACTTAAAACAGGGATTATTTTCCCGTATTTTAAAAAATATAACTCCAACCCTTTTACTTCATTATTTTTCAAGTATTGTTGTATATTTTTAGAGCTTTTAGATGGAGACAAATCAAATGTTTTATTTTTTAATACTTTTTTGAAATAAAAGTATAAATAACCACCTCCATGTGATGCAAATAATATCATAAGTAATATAATAATAAAAATATTCATATATATTAATCTACTAAAGTTTGAAAGTATATGTAGCATTTGCACTTATGCCAGCGCCACCTCCACCTGCATGTCCAGCACTTGCACCAGTTAAAGCATTATTACCTCCATCACTAAAGACTCCGCCTGCAACACCTTTGACTCCGCCTGCAGCAAACGCAGTAACACTAAGTCCTACTCCTTCAACATTATTTAGACTATTTGTATCTATCGCACCTGTTTCAGTTGTTAAAGCTCCCCCTATGCCTAGCCCTACTCCTAGTTCTCCATATAAATATTTACTTGTATTTCCATTGGCATCAGTGACTATTTGCATTCCAAAACCGATGGACACGAAGCCCAAACTCAAGGTAAGACCTTGAGTAAAAGATAATAAAGAATCATCATCACCAGAGCCAGAACCACCAGAACCGCCATTATAGCAAGGGTCTTCACCAGCAAGAAAGCCATCTACTAATTCACCTCCACCACCTCCATAACTAGCTGATGATCCTCTAGCTACAGCTCTAACTTGTGGCATGCGACCACCCATCATTTCGCTCATGAAATCGCGTGGCGCGATAGCTTTATAACTTCTAAATCCTAAATAATCCCAATAATTAACCCCATTATTATTAACAAAAGCCTGTAGGTTGATGCCACCTCGCTCCTCAATAGGGTCACGATTCAACCACTTACCTGTATCAGCTTTGTAGTATCTGTATCCGTAGTAAAACACACCCGACGCACTTTCATAGTTGTAAGGCTGATTTTCCTTAGTGTTTATAAGGGATTTCGAGTCAATTTCTCCTAGTGAAGTTGCTCGATTAGCAAAAAAATTCCCATAGCGCGTTTTTTCGCTGACAACTTGATTTTCTAAGTTGCAGTTTTGTTCTTCTATATCTGTAAACGCAAAGCCCATCTAGCTAAAAATATTAGCGACTAAAGATGATAGTTCAAGCTTTCTTTTTACCTGTAGAACTTGGATGAGTTCTATTGTAAACCTCTTTTAGGTGGGTAATAGCCACTTGGGTGTATATCTGTGTGGTATCGAGTCTTGCGTGTCCTAAGAGCTGTTGTATCAATCGTATATCAGCTCCATTTTCAAGCATGTGCGTAGCACAGCTATGCCTTAGTAAATGACAACTGCCTTGTTTATTAATCCCTGCTAGTTTGATTTGTTTTGCAACCCAATTACCTATATACGTGCCGCTCATGCGCTGACCATAGCCACTAATAAACAAGGCGGTTTCATGATGATTAAGCTCTAAGAGTGGTCTTGTTTTATCTAAGTATTGAGTCAACCAATAAATAGCAGTTGTACCTATAGGAACAACTCGACTCTTACCGCCTTTGCCTTGGATGATATGTAATGTTTGTGCAATTAAATCAATATCAGCTAGATTGAGATTAACCAGTTCTGAGCGTCTTGCTCCTGTGGCGTAAAGTAACTCTAAAATAGCTCTATCTCTAATCCCTAAAGGATCTGTAATATCAGGCACACTAAACAAAGATTGCAGCTCATCTATGCTTAATCCTTTGGGCAGGTGGTTGTGTGGTTTACGTGGTAGTTCTAGTTCACTTGCTGGATTAGCTAAAAGATAGTTATGTTTACACAGATAGGCAAAGTACCTTTGCACAGCTCCTAAGCGCTGTCTTTGCGTAGTCACTCCTAAAGGTTGCTTATCTTGCTTACGGTATCTGTATAAATAGCGTTGGTAACTCTCTAAGTGAGGTTTAGTTATAGAGTGAGCTTGCTTTAAATCTCTAAGCTCTGCCCAACTAATAAAGCTCCTTAATGCCCATGTGTTCATGTCTAAGGTGCGTTTAGAGTAGTTACGCTCTGCAAGATAAGCTAACCATGTATCAAGCAAGCTTGCTAAGGTAGATGATTGTGTCCTATCAAAGCCATCATCTAAACTTACACGTGAGGCTTTTTTAGTGTGCCTCATGCCTTTGATGTTGCTGATACCTTTTTTCTTCATGTGGTTATATATGATTAAATGTGAAGTTTTGCCCGCATGTGCGATTTTAAAACTTGGCAAGGTTGACTCTAAAGTGCGCTTGAACCAAGCAACTAAAAAGGATAAGTACCTTGCCAAGTGATTTGGCAAGCTTAGGCAAGCTCTCTTCTTGGGGGTCGGTCCTTTGATTTTTGATTCTTGCTAGTCTTGGGGGTCGGTCCTTTGAT
>DGJT01000014.1 GCA_002387565.1 Akkermansiaceae bacterium UBA4589
AATCTATAGCATCTATTGTCCAGGCATAGGGTTTAACATTACCAAAGAGGTGTCCAGGGTTTTTACCAGGTGCATGATAACCATCAATAGCGCCCCAATCAGTTGTTACTTTATAATTTGCATCCTCTGTTTTATTTTCCCAGAAAAGCTTTACTGTATCAGGGGTAACCTTGTACTTGGACGAGTTAATTCTGCCAGCCCATGCAATAGAAATAGTGGCGTAGCCTCTCTTTGCATTGGTGTAAATGGCATTGGCATCTGCGTATTGACCTCCGCCATGAATATTAACAAGAGCAGGTAAGTTGGAGCCACCTTTAGGGTAGCCGTAGACAGCTGCTACCATAGACTTTTGTCCTTTGAAAATGCCCACACGATATCTAATAATTTGAATAATAACATTATCTTGTTCCCATTCTTCTAATATTTCTATGTCCAAAGGCTCTTTGCGAGGGTCGTAATCAGACCATAACTCTTCAAATGTTTGAGGAGCTATATCACCTTCTTTTAAAAAGGTGAAGGTATCGTGAGTAGATGCGTAAGAAAAATATAGGCTTATTAAGAAAATAAAACATAGCAAGAACTTTTTCATAGTTAAGCTAATGCAATATTAATAATTAAATTACAACTATTTTTTATGAGATTTCAACTAAAATTTAAGTAGTTTGCTGTTGACTCAGAGCAAGAGAGCTCTAGATTATCTTGATAAATTATGATTGATAAAATTACAGTCAAAGGGGCGCGTGAGCATAATCTAAAAAATATAGATGTTTCATTTCCTCGAGATAAGTTTGTAGTCATTACAGGTTTGTCAGGTTCAGGTAAATCAACGTTAGCTTTTGATACTATTTATAATGAAGGTAATCGTAGATATGTAGAATCTCTGAGCGCTTATGCACGTCAATTTTTAGGGAATGCTAACAAGCCTGATGTTGACTCAATTGAGGGTTTGTCACCTGCGATTTCTATCGAACAGAAAACAACCTCTAAAAACCCACGTTCAACCGTGGGCACGGTAACAGAAATTTATGATTATTTGCGCTTATTATTTGCGCGTGTAGGCACCTCTTATTGCCCAGAGTGTAGTACTCAGATTAAACCTCAATCAGCAGAAAATATTGTCCATTTAATACTCGCGGAAGAGAATCAAAAAATCATGATTCTAGCACCAGTAATTAGAGGACTCAAGGGGACTTACGAAAAGGTATTTGATGATCTAAAGAAAGACGGATTTGTGCGTGTACGTGTCGATGGTCAAATCTACCGTCTCGATACAATTAACGATGAATTAACACTTGAACGTTACGAAAAACACTGGATAGAAGTGGTGATTGATAGGTTAACCGTGACCGCTGATGATCGTCTGCGTCTCACGGACTCTGTAGAACAGGCATTGAACTTGGGTAAAGGTTCTATTGTGATTTTGGATGTGGCTGAGAATCAGCGTCTGAGTGATAAATTTGGCACTAAAATTAAGGAAAAAGAGCTCAAGGTTTTTCAACGTGAGGCAGAGACCGTGTACTCGACTTTTGGCGCTTGTCCAAATCACCCACAAGTCGTGTTTGAAGAGCCAGAGCCAAGGCAGTTTTCTTTTAACTCACCGTTTGGTGCCTGTTCAGATTGTTTGGGACTGGGCAGCATTATGTCTTTGAGCGAAGAATTGCTCATCCCTGATGAATCATTGTCGATACTTGATGGCGCTATCGTGTGTTACAATCGTATGGACTTAAAATGGCGCGCCCAACAAATCGCTTATGTGGGTCATGAATACGGTTTTGATTTAACCACACCTATTGAGCGGTTCACTCCCAAGCAAAAAAACGTCCTTTTCTACGGAAATGGAGGCAAGAGTATCAAAGGACGCTGGCGTAATGGTTCAAAAATGAATATGGACGCAGGATGGGAGGGCATCATCGGTCAAACTGAGCGCCTCTATAAACAAACTGATTCTGAATGGCGCAAAAGTGAGTTTGAAAAGTATATGATTTCACAGCCATGTCACACCTGTGAAGGGAGACGTCTTAAATCGACGACACTAGCTATTAAAGTAGCTCAAAAATCAATTATAGAAGTCACGGATTTATCTATAGAAAAAGCAGTGAATTATTTTGCTGATTTACCTAAACACCTCTCGGACAAAGAATTGTTTATAGCCAAGCAGGTGTTAAAGGAGATTAATGATAGGTTATCGTTTCTTAATAATGTGGGCTTAGGTTATTTAACCTTGTCTCGCTCAGCAGGCACGCTCTCGGGTGGTGAGGCTCAACGTATTCGCCTAGCTACACAAATTGGAGCTAACCTCATGGGGGTGCTCTATGTGTTGGATGAGCCTTCTATTGGTTTGCATCAACGTGATAACGCTAAACTTATTGAAACTTTGCAGCATTTGCGTGATTTGGGCAATACCCTGCTCGTGGTTGAGCACGATGAGGACACCATGATGGCGGCAGATTATATTATCGATATGGGGCCTGAAGCAGGTGTAGGTGGTGGCTATGTAGTAGCTGCTGGCACACCTAAACAAGTGATGAAAGCTAAAACCATAACAGGAGATTATCTTAGTGGACGTCGTAAAATCCAAGTCCCAACCAAACGCCGCAAACCCAGTAACTGGATTAAACTCAAAGGCGCAGATTCTAATAACTTGCATAAGGTTAACGTTAATTTTCCACTTGGGGTTCTCTGCGGTATTACCGGTGTATCTGGTTCTGGTAAATCAACGCTAGTGACTCAAACGTTGATGCAAGCCTTGCGTAAGCATTTTAGGCAAAGTATCGATGGGACTGTTGGTAAATTTGCAAGTATTGATATTCCTAATGAAGTCACGAGTATGATTGTGATTGATCAATCCCCAATTGGTAAAACTCCTAGATCTAATCCTGCGACTTATGTTAAAGTGTTTGATGATATTCGAACCTTGTTTTCACAAACCAAAGAAGCTAAATCTCGTGGTTATAAGCCAGGTAGATTCTCTTTTAATGTCAAGGGAGGGCGCTGTGAAACCTGTAGTGGAGACGGCATGATTAAAATTGAGATGAATTTCTTGCCCGATGTCTATGTGGAGTGTGAAGACTGCAAAGGCAAGCGCTACAACCATGAGACACTACAAGTGCATTACAAAGGCAAAAATATCGCAGAAATTCTCGATATGGATGTGGATCATGCGGTGCATTTCTTTGAGCATCATACGAGCATTCATCGTAAAATCAAAACTCTGCATGAGGTTGGTTTAGGCTACATCAAATTAGGGCAATCATCCACTACACTTTCAGGAGGTGAGTCACAACGCATCAAGCTCACCAAAGAATTGGCCAAGGTCAAAAAAGGTCGCACAGTTTATATTCTAGATGAGCCAACAACGGGCTTACACTTTGAAGACGTGAACAAACTCATCGTGGTGATGAATAAGTTGGTGGATAAGGGGAATTCGATTTTAGTCATCGAGCATAACCTAGATGTGGTTAAGTGTTGTGACTATATCCTCGATATGGGACCTGAAGGAGGTGATGGAGGAGGATTACTCATTGCCAAAGGTACTCCAGAGCAAGTCGTCAAAAAAGCAGAAATAAGCTACACAGCTAAATATTTGAAACCTTTGTTAGACAAAAAATAGCGGCCAAAAAGCAAAATATGTTTGAGCCTGACTTAAAAAAAATACCTAAAACTCCAGGAGTTTATTTTTACCATAATAAAGATGGTAAAATTATTTATATTGGCAAGGCTAAGGATTTACGTAATAGGGTTTCTTCTTATTTTCGTGGCAACCATGAGAACTCGCCTAAGACTCAGTTTCTGCTGACTCAAATTGCCTCAATGGACACGATTAGTGTCGATTCAGAAGTGGAAGCATTGCTCTTAGAGAATAAACTCATCAAGCAGCATAAGCCTAAGTACAATATCCTACTTAAGGATTCTAAGACTTTTGCT
>DGJT01000028.1:0-40157 GCA_002387565.1 Akkermansiaceae bacterium UBA4589
CTCGATAGCTTGGCAAGCGAACTTGGAACTGAGCAAGTCTGATAATAGCTCTTCTATAGATTCCGCTATGAGTAACGGGCTTAACCAACGTGTTAACACGGGTTCTTGATCAACGTAGTCTGCTAGGGAGTCTTTGATTTCTGCCCAAATTGTCTCTTTATTAATACTCATCTGACCATCAACCTAAAATATATCTTAAAAAATGCAAGAGTTTAGGTCTCATCACAGCACAAAAAATTAACCAAACCCTGCTTATCTTTATATACCTTACAAAGTTAGTAACGTATAATCTTGCTAATATGAAATTTTTATCCTAAATACTATTTCATGTTTAAGATTTCTCAGAAGCTAGATTATACTTGCCGAGTGCTGATTCAGTTGCAACGTGCTCATAAACAAGGTGCTTTAATGAGTGCAGATGATATAGCTAAAAAAGAGCTCGTCCCTACTGCTTTTCTTGGACAAATCTTGCACGAATTACGTAAGCAAAATATGATTCAAAGTAGGCGTGGTAAAGATGGTGGTTATAAGATCAATGACAGCTTAGCCTCTATTACGGTATTGGATGTCGCTCAGGCTTTAGGCTGCGTGCAACCCTACTTAGCTCCTGAAAATACCGGTGTTTCTAGTTCTATCACGCAAGCTATTTGGGCGGATTTAGAAAAAGATTGGCAATCTAAATTAGCTGCCATCACTATCGAACAACTGAGCGAAAGCGGGGATACACCTCTGTATTATATTTAAAAATTTTAATTTAACTCTGAGTTAGACTGCAATTTCTGTTATAAATTTACAGATTAATTCTTGACAATATTAAAAAATAACTTAGATTCTCCTTCCATTTACTTTTTAAGTTCCCACAAATTTCATTATGCCTAGAGATATCATCATCCTTGAATGCACCGAAGCGAGAGCCTTGGGCAAACCTGTTTCACGTTACATGAGCACTAGAAACAAAAAAAGCCTTTTGACACCTGGTCGTTTAGAGAAAGTTAAATTCAACCCTTCTCTTAACCGCAGAACTCTCCACCGTGAGCTTAAGTAATTAATTTTTAAACTATTTTATTATGTCAGAACCAAAAACAATCGAAAGACGTATTGCTCTTCGTGTACACAACCGTAAGTCACCTAGACGTCGTATCAACTTACCTGCTGAGCAAATCGTTTATACAAATCCAGAATTCTTAGCTCAGTTTACTACTCCTACAGGTCGTATCCTTCCTCGTAACGTGACTCGTGTATCTGCTAAAGTTCACCGTCAAATCACTAGAGAAATCAAAAGAGCAAGAGCAGTTAACTTACTTAAATAAAGTATATTCTACTTTGTTTTTGCACAAAATATAGCAAGCTTCTGGCTTGCTATTTTGTTTTAGAATCATGGAAAAATCTCTAAAAGACATACAAAGCCTACAAGATCATCGTGGCATTGCTCTCGATAAAGTAGGTATCAGAAGCCTGCGCTCACCTATTACATTCTGTAATGAGGGACAAGAAGTCAGCAGTGTGGCTACTTGGACAATGACGGTATCTCTCTCCGAAGAGTACAAGGGCACTCACATGAGTCGCTTCGTCGAAACGCTCAAGACTAACTACACTTTTGATATTGCAGGCTTACTCAACTTTCCTCAATTACTCCTTGAAAAAATTGGAGGAGATAAGGCTTATATTAAAACTGAGTTTCCTTATTTCAGAGAAAAAACCTCACCTGTCAGTGGTCAAAAGAGTTTGCTTGATTATGATCTAAGTTTTGAAATCGAAGCTTCTGAGAACGCGACTGATTCAATCCTAAATATCCATGTACCTATTACTACTCTCTGTCCTTGTTCTAAGGAAATTAGTGAGTACGGTGCACATAACCAACGTGGGTTCATCCGCCTTGCTGTAAGATTCGAGAATATACTCAATCTCAACATGGATCAATTCATCAGTGAGCTCGAAGAACTCGGTAGCGCTCAGCTCTACAGTCTACTCAAGCGTGTTGATGAAAAATTTGTCACAGAGCAAGCTTACAACAACCCAGGTTTTGTTGAAGATGTCATTCGCGAAGTAGCTAACTACCTCAACAAAAATAATAAGATTGTTTGGTACCGTGTTGAAATCGAAAACGAGGAATCTATTCACACACATAATGCCTACGCTCTGATTGAAAAAGACAAGCGTTCATAGCCTTAATAATTGAGCTATTAAAACAAAAAAGCCACTCTGAAAATCAGAGTGGCTTTTTTTATAAGTTTTATTCTTTTAAATAAATTTTATAACTTAGCGTTTATATTAGCTACTGGAGCAAAACTCCTGCGATGTAGGGGGCATACTCCGTGATTTGCTAAAGCTGTCATATGAATTTTAGTACCATAACCTTTATGCTTATCAAAAGCGTATTCTGGATATTCCTTGGCAGCTGTATACATGATCTCGTCACGCTTCACTTTAGCTAGAATACTGGCTGCTGCAATACTCAAGCTCTTACTATCTCCCTTGACTATTCCTTGATGTTTTTTAGTGAAATTTTTTACAGGACGACCATCAATTAAATATTCAACAGTTAGTATTCCTTCATCCTTTAACTGCTGAGTGACCGCTTGCGCACATTGATTCATGCCTAATGTCGTCGCCTCCAAAATATTCACCTCATCAATTACAGGTGGATCTATCACTGCAACTGACCAATACAGCTGAGTATCTGCGATGATTTTCTCATATAAGGCATCTCGTTTTTTCTCGGATAGCTTCTTAGAATCATTGAGTACTTGCACCCATTCAACCTCTAAGTAGCTCTCAAATAAATGTGGAGGGAAGCTGAGTGCCGCAACCACTACAGGACCTGCTAATGGGCCTCTACCTGCCTCATCAATGCCAATAGACCACTGCTGATGCTTTAACCAAGCCTCTTGCTCATAGTCAAAGGTTGGCTGAGTCATCACAAGTAACTATGAAATAGTAGCGCCGAACTTTCTGTACTTCTCATAGCGATTATTGAGAAGTGTATCTATATCCAATGCTGACAACTCATCTAACTCAGCAATAATAGCTTGCTTGAGTGATTCTGCAGCTGATTTTGGATCTTGGTGAGCCCCACCAAGTGGCTCTGCAATACTTTTGTCAATGAGTTCAAATTTCTGCAAATCTTTACCGGTAATTTTCATCGCTTCGGCAGCTTCTGGCGCATGCTGACGGTGCTTCCATAAAATAGCAGCACAACCCTCTGGGCTAATCACTGAATAGTAAGCATTTTCAAACATTAACACCTTATCAGCCACACCAATACCTAGAGCTCCTCCTGAACCACCTTCGCCTAAAACAACAGCTACGATAGGTACCTTGAGTTGACTCATCTCACCTAAATTGTAAGCAATGGCTTCGGCAATATTGCGCTCTTCAGCACCAATACCAGGAAAAGCACCTGGAGTATCAATTAGACTAATCACTGGTAAATTAAATTTTTCAGCGAGCTTCATCAGACGCAACGCTTTGCGGTAACCCTCTGGATGAGCACTACCAAAGTTACGTTTGATGCTCTCTTTGGTATCTCTACCTTTTTGATGCCCAATCACCACACAACGATAATCACCCAAAGTCACAAAACCACCCGGCATAGAAGCATCATCTCCAATATGACGATCACCATGCACCTCAAGGAAATCATCACACATATGCTCGACATAATCTAACATGAAAGGTCTGAGTGGGTGACGTGCAATCTGCACACGCTGCCATGAAGTAAGGTTCTCAAAAACCTCAGTTCTCATAGTCTTAATCTTAGCCTCCATATTCTTGATTTCTTCGCTGAAATCTAATTCTTGGCTATTTCCTTTTTCCTTCAAAGAAGCAAGTTGTTCTTCAAGGGCTGCAATGGGTTTTTCAAATTCTAAAACTGTGGAACTCATGCTAGGTTTTCTAAAGCAAAAACTTCTAAAATAAAAGCAAAAAAAAACTTGTATCCTCCATAAAAGTTGGCTAATACTTTGCCTCCACACGCGCAGGTGGCGGAATTGGTAGACGCGCTAGACTAAGGATCTAGTGGCCGCTTAGGCTGTGGGGGTTCGAGTCCCCCTCTGCGCACCATATAAAAAAGCACTCTCTTTTAGAGATTGTCTTTTTTTGTGTAGAGGGGATGCGAGAACTAGTTTGATTTCAATCAAACTATTCGACTACAGATGCATAGGTTATATCTAATAACCGGAGCATCAAAAACCTGATGGCAGCGCCATCCTTACTTGTAGAGGGTGATAACAAAGTTATCAGCATAATCCCCCTCTGCGCACCATATAAAGCTCATCATTTTTTAATGGTGAGCTTTTTTGTGCCTAGGGGGAACGAGAACGTGGCGCGCAGTGTTGTCAAAGTTACATGAGCACAGAGAAAGAGCTGTAAAATAAGTATTTTTAACAGGTATTTTTTTATATAAACCTGTGGTAGCCCTATCAGGACTCGAACCTGAAATGACGGAATCAAAATCCGTTGTGTTACCAATTACACCATAGGGCTTTTTAGTTTCTAAAGTCTGCTGGACTTTGGAGGGCTCATGATTAACCTTTTTTATTTTTTGAATCAAGACCTTTTTAAGAAAAAGTGAGCTTCTGTGATTTAGTAGCCCAGTTAGAAATTTGGTCTTGATTTAAAGGTGAGCCATTCTTGAGTATTTGGGTGATAAAAGCTGAGTTCGCAGGCGTGTAATTTCATCTGCCCTGCTTGTGTTCCATTGCCATAAAATGGGTCTCCAACAATAGGTATGCCTAAGCCTTTTTCATGGTAGGCATGCAGTCGCAGTTGGTGGGTGCGGCCTGTGACTGGCTCAAAGAATATTCTAGTATAATCGCCTTCTATCGCTATTTTTTTCCAATGAGTGATACCTATCTTGCCCTGCTCTGGATCATATATCTGAATAGGGCGATTATCTACATCTAATCTAAAGGGCAGCTCTATAGTGCCGCTCTGCTCATCTGTGAGCTTGTCTAACCTACCCTCTAGTAAGGCTTCGTAATATTTCTTGGTCTGCCTCTCTTGGAATTGGATGGATAGATGCCGTTGCGCATGAGCGGTGAGTGCTACGACCATGAGGCCTGAGGTGTCCATGTCTAGGCGGTGCACTACGGGTATATCTATACAGTCGGGGAAGAGTTGTTGAACTCGGTGGGTGACGCTGTCAATCTTGTCTGCTCCACGCCCTGGAACTGAGAGTAACCCACTAGGCTTGTTGATCACGACAAAGTCGGCATCCTGATGTATGACGTCGAGTAAAGGCTCCATGAAATTCAATTAACCTTGGAAAAAGCGTTCTAAATCTTGCGGTCTGAACGTCTTCCAAATGAGCTTACCCGTTGGGCTTTGATAAGGTTGCGCTGTTTGGAGTAGGCGCTCAATAAATGACTGACTTTGGCTGAATTCTAATTTCCAACCGTGGGTGGCTACTTTGGTCATTTTGAGGCAGAATTCTTGCCATGGTACTTGCTGGGTGTGCTGTTTGCTCTGCCACTGAGATAGGTTGTTGAGCATTTGCAAGAATAACTCGTGGGCATGACTCAGACTAAAGCACATAGGAACAGCACATAGCTGAACTGTTTGCACCCCAAAAGATTCAATCTCAAACCCTGCTTGCTCAAAGCTGGTTTGGTTTTCTTGCCATAGTGCTTTATCCTCGACTGATAATTCTATGAGTTCAGGTAAGAGTAATTGCTGTGATGGCAGTTCTGTTTGTTGAGCTTCTTGTGGCATAAGCTGCTCATAGATGATGCGTTCTTGAGCAAATTTAGCATGAATGACGGATAAGGACTGTTGATTCTGCACAAGTAGATACTGGTTATCTAACAAGGCCAAGGGGGTGAATCCTTGCTCAGCACTATCCTGCTCAGTGACATTGAATAATTCTTTAAAATTATCCTGTGAACTACTGTGCTTAAGCTCTCCTAAAGCTTGTGTATCAATAGCTGGAGCAGGCACCTCTTGTTGTGATAAATCCTGATTGGAGTTATAGCTAATGGGTGGGTTTTCAGCTAGTTGAGGCGGAGAAGGAAAAGGAGAAGGGGTTAACTGAACTGGAGTTGAATCCTCTGCCACTCTCTCTACCACTCTATAACCATCAGGGTTGAGCTCTGTGGTTGGAGCTTGTGCGGCATGTTGCTCTATTTGCCATTGTTGCCAAGCTTGGCTCAAAGCTCTGAGTACAAAACTGCGGACTTGAGCTTCATTCGAAAAGCGGATTTCTTTTTTGGCGGGATGGACATTCACATCCACTTGATTGGGCTTAATGGTGAGGTAAATCCATGCTAGAGGGAATTGTCGTCTCCATTCAACTGAATCAAGGGCATCACGTAGCACGTAGCTGAGCATAGCATTTTCCACGGGACGTGCATTGACAAAAAATTGCTGCTGCTTACGGGTTTTTGTGGCAAAAGACGGTGGAAGGAATGCCGCTTGCAAGCTTATTTCTGCATCACTATCTGTCTGCTCTAAACTAATGAGAGATTCAGCTAGTAATCCACCTATGGATTGAGCGATTCGCTCTTGGTATTTAGTCACCGCTGGCCAATCAAAAATCAACTTGCCATCGCGTTTAAAAATAAAATGTACATATGGTGCTGACAGGGCTAACTGGCGTAGTATTTTATCTACTTGTCCGCTTTCAGCTCCTTGACTCTTGAGGAATTTGCGACGAGCGGGCACATTGTAAAACAAATCTTTGACCTCTATGATCGTTCCCTGAGGTATCATAGCTGGGCTTTCTTTGACGAGTTCTCCGCCCTCAATAATAAGTTCATGGCCTAGCTCATCTTGCTGTTTCTCTTGGTCTTTGGATGCCAGCTTAAATCTTGAAACACTCAGCATGCTAGGTAATGCTTCACCTCTAAAACCACGGGTTTGGATATCATGTAAGTCCTCTACCTCTGCAATTTTACTCGTGGCGTGACGCTGAATACTCATATGCATATCATCTGCACTCATGCCGCTACCATTATCAGACACCCTGATAAGAGATTGACCACCTTGGTGTAAGACGACCTCAATTTTGGTAGCCCCTGCGTCCAAGGCGTTGTCAACAAGCTCACGCACCACACTAGCAGGTCTTTCGACGACCTCTCCAGCGGCGACTTGTGATGCGAGTATATCGCTGAGAACTTGAATTTTTGACATCTATTTTAAAGTAATAAAGCTTTGCAAAATCACTTTATAATTTAGATGCCTCACAAGTAAATCTCAACTTTCACTTTTATTTCGTTGAACCAAGTTTTTGTAACTTAATTCGATAATTATATACACCTATGTGTCTATGCGCCTACTAAAAGTTCCACACAATATTACTGTAGTAGGAGAACTCATAGTCTTCTGCGCCTCCACTTGTATTAGGGTAATACTCATAATCCAAGCCAAGCTTGAGTTTAAGGTTACGGTTAGCAGCAAAAGGGAAAGTAACACTATTTTCTAAAGCGATAGTATCTAACTCATCTTCGTCTGGGTAAAATTCATAACCTAGATGTTGCTCAAAGGTATAACTACCCTCTGATTCATAAGCGTAATCATAACCGATAGTAAAACCCTGCCCCTCAGTGGTAACACCTGCTGAGTCTTCTGAATTAGTATAAACCGCACCTAAGCCTAACTGCCAATCATGTGAACGTTGTTCATCAATTTGCTTATCTTTGCCTAGATACTCAAACAGGTCTAATAGTACTCCAAAATTAGCACTGGTTTCTTTTTCTATTTCTTGGAAGGCATCTGCTTCGTAATCTACGCCTGTATACCAGCCCCAAGGACTGCTAGTATAACTCTTAGCGTAATCCAAGCTGAGCTCATATGAGCGCTCTACAGTACGGTTTTTGGTGCGTTGCAAGTCACCTTGAACCATCAAATCCCAAACTGAACCTGCCTCATTATCATATTGAGCCTCTAAGCCCAAAATCATATTATCAGACTCCGATGCGCCCTGCTTACCATTAGCTGAAGCATACAGAGAAAACTCTAATTTATCGACCCATGTCTCTGACTCAGATTGAGCCGTGACTAGTGCTAAACTAGAGATTATGCATACTAACCCTACAAAATAATTTCTTACTAACATATGCAGAAAAGCTAGATAATCACCGACATTTTGGCAAGTATCAAATTAGTCAAATGATATGTTTGCAAAAATGCCTTTAGCTCATAAAAAAGGGCGCAAAAAAGCCCAAGTATGCAAAACACACTTGGGCTTTTAATAAAGTATTTAGCTACTAATAATTAAGCTAAGTAAGCTTGAGCATTTAATGTGGCAGTTACCTCTTGCTCTGCGGCTAATAGCTCATTAATCGGGTCATAGTTACCTGAGGTTAATGCCTCCACAGCAGAAGCAGGCATAGTTACAGCAAAACTCACATCAGCATAACTAACAGTCAGGCTTTCTACATCAACTTTCACCTCTAATGTTGCGTCAGCTTGTAACGCTGCTTTGAGAGCATCCACATCTTCCTTAGAACCAATAACACAAGGCAAGCCAAGTGTGGTTGAGTTACCAAAGAAAATTTCAGCAAATGATTCAGCAATAATAGCTTTGAAGCCGTATTTGACCAATGCTTGTGGTGCATGCTCACGAGATGAGCCACAACCAAAATTAATGCCAGCTACTAAAATATCAGCATCTCTATAATCAGCATCATTTAGAATATGATCAGTAATTTTACCGTCATTATCATAACGTACATCGTAGAAAGCGTACTCTCCAAGACCATCAAAAGTCACACATTTCATGAAACGCGCAGGAATAATACGATCGGTGTCAATGTCAGCACCTGGAATAGGTACGCCTGTACCAACAACTTGTTTAATAGGTTCAATCATAGTTTTGGTTTGTTAAAAGTTAAATGTTTCGCGAGCATCAGCAATGCCACCTTCGATAGCTGCAGCAGCTACCATGACAGGACTCATTAGGACAGTTCTACCAATTGGGCTACCCTGTCTACCTTTAAAATTACGGTTAGAAGAAGAAGCACAAATTTGATCACCAATAAGCTTATCTGGGTTCATCGCAAGACACATAGAGCAACCTGCGGCACGCCATTCAAAACCTGCTTCGGTAAAGATTTTATCCAAACCTTCTTGTTTAGCCATGACATCAACCACCTGTGAGCCAGGTACAGCGATAGCCTTAACATTAGCAGCTACTTTCTTGCCTTTGATGTATTTAGCTACTTCTCTAAAGTCAGAAATACGACCATTGGTACATGAACCAATAAAGGCCACGTCAATCGCAGTACCTTTGATTGGCTGACCAGCTGGAAGTTTCATGTATTCCAAAGCTTCGATAATGCTTGCCTTGTCTTCTGGAGTAGCAGCTTGTTCTGGATCAGGGATAGTGTCTGACACAGCTATACCTTGATCTGGGGAAATACCCCAAGTCACGGTAGGAGCAATATCTGCTGCATCGATATTTACGATATCATCATAAACGGTGTCAGCATCAGAGGCAAAACTCTTCCAACGCTCAACTGCGATATCCCAGTCGGCACCTTTTGGTGAGTAATTACGACCTTCGAGGTAATCAAAAGTTTTTTGGTCAGGATTTACATAACCACAACGTGCACCACCTTCGATAGACATGTTACACACGGTCATGCGCTCCTCCATAGTGAACTCATCAAAGATATTACCACCATATTCATAAGCAAAACCAATACCACCCTTGGCACCTAACACCTTAACAATATGTAGAGCTACGTCCTTAGCATAAACACCTGGGCTTAACTTACCATTCACATTGATGCGACGAACTTTAAGCCCACCCATAGCAATGGTCTGAGTCGCAAGTACGTCACGCACTTGAGTCGTGCCAATACCAAAAGCAATCGCACCAAAAGCACCGTGTGTCGCTGTGTGTGAATCACCACAAGCAATCGTTGTACCTGGTTGAGTGATCCCTTGCTCAGGTCCTACTACGTGCACCACACCTTGCTTACCACTAGCTAAGTCAAAATAAGTAATGCCGAATTCATCTGCATTCTTACGCAATTCATTGAGCATTTCATCTGCTAATCTATCTTCTAATGGTTGCTGTTGATTCTGTGTAGGTACGATATGATCAACTGTGGCAAATGTTCTTTGTGGGAAACGAACCTTTAAACCTAATTCACGCATCATGCCAAATGCCTGAGGACTCGTGACCTCGTGAATTAAATGTGTACCAATTAATAACTGTGTACGTCCATCACTCAAAGTTTTAACACTGTGAGCTTCCCAAACTTTTTGATATAAACTCTTACCCATATATTTTTTATCTATTTAAAATCTAACTAACGAAATTGGGCTACTAAAGGCTAAATGCACCTTAAAACCCAAACAAAATGTTGGGGATAATGCTCAATTAAAATTCTAAAGTCAAGGCAGTAAGGCTATTTTATCGATTTTTTAGTTCCCAAAAGGGCTCATCTAGTGTATCTTGCTGTCAATCATGCCTTCTAAAACAACTAAATTTACACGCAAATTACCTGACCATGTCACTGATGAGTTAGTAAGAGTCTTATTACAAGAAACAGAATTCCTTGCTTTTAATGACCTTTTTGAAAAGATTTATGAGCGCCTCAAAGCGAGAAATGCTGTTAGTGGTGGCGAAGAAATGCTCCGCTTACGTGCTTACGAAAAATTACAAACACTCGTAAACCGCGGCTTCATCGAAAAATTCGAAAAATCTTACAAACAAGTAGAAAAACTCAAAGAGTTCGCTCAAGAGAGAGAAATTCTACCTGCTGAGTAATTTCAAAGCTTATTTACCATGCTTAGCCAGTACCTCCCTCTTCTCTTACAAGTTATCATTGTATTAGGATTTGCAGGAACTGCTATTATATTAAGTATGTTACTAGGTAAGCGAGCTCATCGTAGCGCTATGAAAGATAGCGCTTACGAATGTGGCTCACTACCGATTGGTTCTGGTGCACCTAAATTCAATGTACACTATTACCTCATCGCCATGCTATTTGTCATTTTTGACTTAGAAGTCGTCTTTCTCTACCCTTGGTCAGTGATGTACAAAGAAATGATTGGTGAACACAGTATGGCTCTGTGGTCTATACTTGGCTTTCTTGGTTTACTTACTTGCGCTTATATCTACGCCTTTAAAAAAGGAGGGCTCAATCCAAACGCAGGCGCCGAATAATTGATACTTTAATTATTTTAATAAGATGCCTACTAAGTAATTAGTGGGCATTTTTTATGAAAATACTGACTCATGAATTTTTATATTTGTGGCCCTACAGCCTCAGGCAAATCAAGCCTTGCTATTGCTTTAGCTAACAAGCTCGATGGGCATATTATTAATGCTGATGCTTACCAAGTCTACCAAGGGTTGCCTATACTGACTTCATGCCCAAGTGCAGATGAATACACTCAAGCTCCACACCACCTCTATGAGTTTTTCTCTATTTCTGATGAATTTGATGCGGCTCAATACAGGCAATTAGCCTTAGCCAAAATCGAAGAATTTAAAGCTAGTGGGCAACCACTTATTTTTGTAGGCGGTTCTGGGCTTTATCTCAAGTTCCTGACTCATGGCTCTTCGCCTATTCCTGCAGGAGATCCTCAGCTACGCGCACAACTTGAAACCCAAACTATTGAGCAACTGCAAGCTCAACTTGAGGAGCTGGACCCAGACAGTTACCACAACCCAGATTTCAATCGGTATAACCAACGCTACCTTATAAGGGCTTTAGAGATTTGCCTCATGACTGACAAACCGATGTCACAAGTAAAAAACACTTGGAGACAACAAGAATCCACTATTAATCAAAAACTACGTGGCATCTACCTCGACTGGGAAACCCCTGTCCTCAACGACAGAATTGCTCAACGTAGTCACATCATGCTTGAGCAAGGCGCCATTGACGAAGTGCGAGCCAGCAGAGGTCTCGCCTCTAAAACATGTCGCAAGGCTATAGGTTACGAACTCATTGAACAATTATTAGATGGAGGTATCACTAAGGAAAAGTGCCAAGAAACACTTAGTATCCGTACTCGGCAATATGCCAAGCGTCAGCGCACATGGTTTCGCAAAGAAACATGGCTTAAACCGATAAATATGCAAAACACAACCCTCGAAGAGCAAGTTAAGCTTGCTATTCAAGCGTTTCAAATTTAAGAATATTTCACGATACAACTAGTTTGATTAACCCCGACTTTTTTATACCCTTCCATGAATAAACTCGACGAAATTATTGCTTATAAGCACCAAGAAATAGAACCACTCCTACTTCAAGAGGAAAAGCTCAAAGCAGCTGCCTTTTTGCGTGATGATTTCAAAGGCTTTAGGTCTGCACTCAATCGAGGTAGTCGCTTCTTAGGCGTGATTGCAGAGATCAAAAAAGCTTCACCTTCAGCCGGTGTGATTGACCCTAATTTTGATGCCCTTAAGCAAGCTAATATTTATGAGCAAGCAGGAGCTAACTGCCTCTCTATACTCACTGACGAGAAATATTTCCAAGGTCATCTCAATTATGTGGCTCAAGCAGCCAAGGAAGTCACCACACCGATTCTACGCAAAGACTTCATTGTGCATCGAGCACAACTCTACGAAGCCGTCATCGCAGGAGCAGACGCTGTGTTGCTCATTGTAGCTGGACTCGAAGAAGCCAAGCTATACGACCTCTACCACGAAGCTATCGATCTACAGCTCGACGTTCTCGTTGAGACTCACGATTTAAGAGAGATGGATATTGCCCTTGATTTAGGCGCTGACCTTGTTGGTATAAATAACCGTAATCTTAAGACATTCACCACTGATCTTGCCACTACCGAAGAGCTAGCTGAGGAAGTGCCAGATGATGTTCTCCTCGTATCTGAATCAGGCATCAAAACTACAGCTGATGCCAAACGTGTACTCGAGGCAGGCGCCAACGCTGTCCTCGTAGGTGAATCACTCATGCGTGAGAATGACCCTAGTGTACTGATTGAGTCCTTCCTAGATTTAGAATTAGAAACTAAAGAGCTCGACGAAGAAGACTTTGAATCTAGTGATAAATTTAGTGAATTTGCTGACTTTGCTGACTTCGAAGAAGATTCAGACAATCTCAACTATGGTTATGATAATGATGATGACTATAATTAACTTAGTGGTTTCAGCGGTTTAACCTGAACCTGCGCTTGCCTAATTTTTATGCCTGACCTCTTCTTTGATTCTAGCGACCCTACATCTAATCAGAGTGACAGGCATCAAAAAAAATCAAGCAAACAAAATTTAGCAAGCAGGCTCCGACCGCAAAACCTCGATGAAATCATCGGGCAAGAGCACCTGCTAGAGCAAGGTCAACTCCTCAGACGAGCGCTCGATTCTGATTGCTTTAGTTCCCTTATTTTTTACGGGCCTCCTGGTACAGGTAAGACCTCGCTTGCCCGCTGTATCGCCAAACAGACAGGTGCCAGATTCGAAAGTCTGCACGGGGTTGAGTCTAACGTCTCAGACTTACGCAAAAAAATAGAAACAGCGCAGCAATACGCTCAACTTAAGAATCAAGAGACGATTATCTTTATTGATGAGCTCCACCGTTTCACCAAATCACAACAAGACGTACTCCTCCCCTACCTTGAGGAAGGCGATATCAGATTCATAGGCGCCACGACACACAACCCTTATTTCTACCTCAATGGGGCGTTGATATCTCGCTCACAAATCTTTCAGCTCAACCCTCTGAGCCACGATACAATTATCGCTAAGCTCAAACAAGCCTTGAGCGACAAGGAACGAGGGTTCTCTGTAGTTATACCTACACCTATTTCTGTTCCAGATGAAGCCCTCCACCACCTCGCTACTTACGCCGAGGGTGATGCAAGAAAAGCTCTCAACGCCCTAGAACTCGCCGTGCTCAGCACCGCCAATCAAGAATTAGATAACCAACAATTAGACAATCAAACTGATAATAAGACCCTAAGTATCAGTCTAACCGATATAGAATCATCCATTCAGCAAAAAGCCCTCAAGTACAGTGATGACGACCACTACGACATCATCTCTGCCTTTATTAAATCCATTAGAGGCTCAGACCCAGATGCCGCACTCTACTGGCTAGCTAAAATGCTAGAAAGTGGCGAAGACCCACGCTTTATCACTCGCCGACTCGTCATCTCAGCCAGTGAGGATATTGGACTCGCCGACTCCAATGCTCTACGAGTGGCTAATGACGCTTTTTCCGCCTTTGAACTAGTTGGCATGCCAGAGGGGCGCATACCTCTTGCTCACGCCACCGTCTACCTTGCCACAGCACCCAAATCAAACAGCGCTTATATGGGCATCAACCAAGCCATCTCTGACGTCAAATCAGGCGAGAGCCTCGCTGTTCCTGAACACCTCAAAACCAAAAGCCGCAAAAAACTCGCCAAAAGCACGGGCGTCACCGACGCTGAACAAGACTACCTCTACTCGCATGACGGAGAGGACAATTATATCCCCCAAGCCTACCTCCCCGAAGGCAAAAGCTACTACACCCCCACCCACAACGGCCTAGAAAAACGCATCGCCGAAAGACTCGACCACCTACGAAAATTATACGAAAAGGAGTAAAAAAGTATAATACTCACGCTAAGCCGCAAAGGCGCAAGACTCTAACGATAAGGGATTAATCAAAGAAGGAACTGACCACACGAAAAGTGGATAACGTATCGCCGAAAGACTCGATTACTTGCGTAAAATAACACCAAAAGAGTAAAAAGGTTGCATTTTTACGTAATTAGCGTTAATTTAGTTATATGGCAACTACAGTAAAACTCTCAGACGAAGCCATTAATGAAGCTCGTCGCTATAGCAAAATATACAGTCGCTCAACTCCAAAACAGATTGAGTACTGGATGACTATTGGCAAAATAGCCGAAGAGAACCCTGATTTAAGCTACAATTTCATCAAAGAAATCATGCTAGCTCAATCAGACCTCAACAACGATGAGGTTATCCCCTACGAATTTGGTTAATTCAAGCAAATCACGATTGCTATGATTCATATTAATCAAACTCGCACCTTTGCCAAAGTCGTCAAAAAGCTGCATACCAATCAAAAGCAAGCCTTAGACCAAGCCGTCAAAACCATCATCGAAAACCCAAGCATCGGTGATATGAAAGCAGGAGACCTAGCAGGCGTCCAAGTCTACAAGTTCAAAATGCTCCACCAACTCACCCTCCTCGCCTACACCTACGACGACAACAGCCAACAAATCACCCTCACACTGCTCGCCTTAGGTTCTCACGAGAATTTCTATCGAGACCTCAAAAAGTCTTAAGGTTTCTTGCTCTAAAATAAAGAGCAAGCAAGTGAATAGTGAACAACGAAAAGTGAAAATTACACTAAGTGCTCATTACTGATTGAATAAAAAATATAAAAAAGTCTTAGTTTGCTTGAGATACGAGGTGTTTAAGGGTTGGTTGTAGAGACCTACTGCCACGCCCTTAAAGAACGATGTAGATTGAGTAAAATAAGGCTTTTCAAACCTCTTATAAAAACCATAAAAACCATAAAAACCTTTAGTTGATGCTGGATAGTAGGCGCTTAAGGCGAAGCTGTAGAAACCTACTGCGAGTCTTAAGGAACAACCTAGACAGCGTTAAATAAAGGTTTTAGCCAATTTTGTGAAAATTGAGCTAGTTGGACTATGTTTAGGTTTCAATGCCGCCGCCGGTAACCCTTGATCCGCTTGCTCTCTGGTCTGCTCTTCGAGTGGGACTTGGGCGAGTAGCGGGATACCGAGGCGCTTGGCTTCGCGTTGACCGCCGTCTTTGCCAAAGAGGTAGTATTTCTTGCCATGTTCGCATTCGAACCATGCCATGTTTTCAATGAGACCGAGTAGAGGCACGTTGACCTTTTCAAACATGCTGACGGCTTTTCTGGCGTCTATGAGTGCAACCTCTTGCGGAGTGGTGACAATGATAGCTCCTGTTAAATCCACGGTTTGCACAATCGTGAGTTGGATATCACCAGTACCTGGAGGGAGGTCGAGGATGAGGATGTCGAGCTCGCCTTCAAAATCCCAAGCGACATCTTCTAAAAATTGTTGGGTGTAACGGGTGGCGAGAGGTCCACGCACAATAACAGGTGACCCCTCTTGCAGGAGAAGTCCCATGGACATGAAGGCGACTCCATGTGCTTTTTGTGGGATCATGCGGTCATCATTATCCACATAAGGGGTTTCCTCGTTGCCCATCATGTGCGCAATAGATGGTCCGTATAAATCACAGTCACAGAGTCCGACCTTGAGCCCTTGGGCTGCTAGAGCCACGGCAAGGTTAGCTGAGGTGGTGGATTTACCGACACCGCCTTTGCCTGAAGCAATGGCGATGACTTTTTTGACGCCTTTGAGAGGCTTTTTACCCATGGCTTGTGGGGGTTCTTTGATTTCGATGTCGACTTGAGCGACACGGATTTCTGCCATGTTTTCTAGAGCTTCTCTGATTTCACCGTAGAGTTGTTTAGGGATATTGGCGTCACGAGTTTGAATCGTGAGTTTGACAGCGACCTCGTCCCCGTTGATATCGATGCTTTGAATAAGCCCAAACGCTACAATATCTCGAGAAAAACCAGGGTATTTGATAGTTTTGAGTACTTCTAAAATCTGTTCGTTATTCAAGCTCATGCATAGGGTATAAGCTGAGCTTTTTAAAATGACAAGTTGAGACTTTTGGAAATAGGCAAGTTTATGAATATTCTAGTCAGATTCAATTGATTTATTAGTGCCATTATGCTACATGCATGGCATGAATTCAGCTCAAACTACAGCAAAGAACTCTACCACAGATTTAAACCTTGAACTTGGAGATACTCCTTTTGAGGAAGCTCATTTATTAGAACAGAAAAAACCTAAGACATGGGCAGCTGGTAATCACGCCGTAACCTCATCTCTTAAACACGTATTTTCTCAAGCAGATCCACTACGTGGCACTAAGGCTTTACTCGGGTTGAATCAGTTTGGTGGTTTTGATTGTCCTAGTTGTGCTTGGCCTGACCCTGATGAAGAGCGCGCAATAACTGAATTTTGTGAAAATGGCGCCAAAGCAATTGCTTCTGAAGCTACGAGTCGCACAATCACTCCTGAATTTTTCCAAGAATATAGTATTAATGACTTACTCTCTAAGAGTGATTACTGGTATGAACAACAAGGAAGACTCACTCAACCTGTGATTCGCAGAGAAGGAGCTACCCATTTCGAGGTGCTTGAATGGGAAGAGGCTTTTAAAATTATAGGCAAAGAGCTCAAATCACTGCCTAGCAAAGATGATGCTATTTTCTACACTTCAGGACGTGCTAGTAATGAGGCAGCGTTCTTATATCAACTCTTTGTGCGTAAGTTTGGTACTAATAATCTACCTGACTGTTCGAATATGTGTCACGAATCTAGTGGCGCTGCAATGACTGAATCTATAGGTGTTGGTAAAGGCACAGTGACCCTCGATGATTTTAAAGCGGCTGATATTGTATTTTGTATTGGTCAGAATCCAGGCACGAACCACCCTCGTATGCTCAGCGCCCTCGAAAGCACTGTCGAGCATGGCGGCAAAGTTATCGCGGTTAACCCATTAGTTGAAGCTGGGTTGTTAGGTTTTGCTCATCCACAAAAGGTTTCTGGAATGTTGAATAAGAGCACTTCACTTGCGAGTGAGTATTTACAGGTGAAGCCTAATGGTGATTTTGCCCTGATTCGTGGTGTGAATAAAGCTATTTTTGAACTCATGAATACCAAGCAAGGTTTGATTGACTGGGACTTTGTAGAGAATGAAACTCAAGGGTTTAAAGCTTTTGAAACAGCTGTGAAAGGCACGAGCTGGGAGGACATCGTTGCCAAATCAGGCATCAGCAAGGAAGTGATTAAAGCACTCGCTCAAACCATAGCTAAGACAAAGAAACGTATTATCACTTGCTGGGCCATGGGGCTTACTCAGCAGAAAAATGCGGTTGCCACTATTCAAGAGATTACTAATTTACATCTCATGCTTGGTGCTATAGGCAAAGAAGGAGCAGGCCTCTGCCCTGTACGTGGTCACAGTAATGTACAAGGTGACCGCACAATGGGTGTTTTTGAAAAAATGCCAGAAGAGTTTCATGATAGCCTTGATAAAGTGTTTAAATTTAAATCACCTCGTGCTCATGGTTACGATGTGGTAGCCGCGATTAAGGCGATGTATGCTGAAGCGGGGAAAATATTTATTGGCTTAGGCGGGAACTTCCTCCAGGCATCTCCTGACACACGTTACACAGCCCAAGCGCTGAAAAACTGTCGCCTCACCGCTCATATTGGAACTAAGCTCAATCGTGGTCACCTTATTACTGGAGAGATGGGACTCATCCTGCCTTGTTTAGGTCGTAGTGATATGGATCATCAAGCTACAGGCCCACAATTTATCTCTTGTGAAAACTCCATGAGTATTGTGCATATGTCTAAAGGCACTTTAGAACCTGTGTCAGATAATCTTAAGAGTGAAGTGGCAATTATCACGCATATCGCAGAAGCAACACTACGTGCTAACAAGAATTTAACTTGGGAAACTTGGCGTAATGATTACGATCAAATTCGCAAAGCTGTGGAGAAAACTATCCCAGGTTTTGAGAACTTTAATGCTCGTGTCCGTCAAGACGAAGGTTTCTACTTACCAAATACAGCTAAAGAGAGAGTCTGGGAAACCGCTACGAAAAAAGCTAATTTCTCCAACTATGAGTTGAGTTCTTTTGAAGTAGCTAAAGGGCATCTCATCTTACAAACTCTACGTAGTCATGATCAATACAATACAACAGTTTATGGCATGCATGACAGATATCGTGGTATTGCCCATGCTCGTCGTATCATTTTCATCAATCCAGAAGATTTAAAAGAGCTTAATATCAAACCTATGCAGCTCGTAGATATTACGAGCCACTGGGGTGATGAAACACGCACCATTGTTAAATTCCAAGCAATTGCTTATGATATGCCTCGTGGCGCTGCTGCGGCTTACTTCCCCGAGGCAAATCCTCTCGTGGCCATCGATAGTATTGCAGATATCAGCTTGACTCCTACCAGTAAAGCGATTGAAATAAGCATTAAGCCAAGCCATTAAAATATTTTAGCCACCTTTTACCCCCTTATTCATTATGTCTTCAATCTCCCCTACCACTTCTGATACCGCAGTGATTTTCGGTGGCACCATTGCAATCGATCACGTTAAAACTCCTGAAAAGGAAGCCTCTAACCTCCTTGGTGGTTCTGCTTCTTATGCGGCTCTTGCAGCTAGTTTCTGGAGTGACAAGACATCTCTACTCGGTGTTATTGGTAATAACTTTCCTCAGGAGCATCTTGATTTATTCACCTCTAAATCTATCAACTTAGCGGGTATTCAAAAAGAAGATCAAGCCTCATTTGCTTGGTCAGGAGAGTACCACGAAAACATGAATGACCGCACGACGCACTCGGTCACGCTCGATATTTTAGACAACTGGTCAGTAAGTGTCCCTGAAGACCTAAAGCCAACACCAGTACTCGTGTTAGCCAACATGTCTCCTGTCAATCAGTTAGAAATGCTCGCTCAATCTACGGCAGCTAAGAGCTATATTATTGCAGACACGATGGATTTATGGATTCAGATTGATCAAGAAAATCTGTTAGAAGTCATGCAGAAAATTGACCTCTTTATCCTCAATGATTCTGAAGCCAAAATGTTTGCTCAAACTAACAATACCATTGAGGCAGGCGAATGGTTACTCGGTAAAGGTCTCAATGCTATCATCATTAAACATGGTGAGTATGGTGCCACTTTATTTTACAAAAGCCATGATGAACAGCGTGACTATCAAATCCTACGTATCCCTGCTTACCCACTAAGCAAAGTCGTGGATCCTACAGGAGCAGGAGATTGTTTCCTAGGTGCTTTAGCGGGAACTCTCGCTTCACAGTCACAGCTAAATCCTAAGCTTGATGATTTATTTGAAGGCATGGTTAATGCTACAGTTCTCGCCTCTTTTGTGTGCGAAGACTTCTCTGTTGAGCGCCTCAAAAGTATTAATTTCCAAGATATCCAAGCCCGTCGCAGCGAATTCCTAGCAACCATTCACCCTAAGTTTTCTGTATAAGCCGCGTTTGCTTTAAATCCACAGTCAATTTACGATTCCTATTACCCCTATGATGAGAGTTTCAAGAGAAGAAGTAGAGATTTTATCTCCTGCTGGTTGTTTTATTTCACTGCAAGCTGCGATTGATGCTGGTGCTGATGCTATTTATTTTGGTTTAGCTCAACTCAATATGCGAGCTAGAGCGAGACGCTCATTCCAGCTTAAAGATTTGCAAGAAATCATGGAAACCTGTCACAAAGGCGGGGTCAAAGGTTACTTGACCATGAACACTCTCTTGTATGATCATGATTTACTCATGGTGGACAAGATGCTCGAAGCTGCTAAAAAACACAACGTGGATGGCGTCATCGTTTCAGATATTGCCTCTATTCAAAAAGCCAATGAACTAGGTATCGAAGTCCATCTCTCTACCCAACTTTCTCTATCTAACTCTAAGTCAGTGGAGTTCTACGCTCAATTTTGTGATCGTGTGGTGCTAGCCCGTGAACTGACACTGCCTATGATTAAAAAAATCAGAGAGAGCATTGTGGAAAAGCAAATCAAAGGCATCAAAGGAGAGCTTATCGAAATCGAGGCTTTTGCTCATGGAGCACTTTGTATTGCCGTATCTGGTAGATGCGGTATGTCACTCTTTAATTCCAATGCCTCTGCTAACCGTGGTGCCTGCGAACAAAACTGCCGCAAGGAATACAAAGTCACTGATGTAGAAACAGGCAAGAGCCTCAAAATTGACAACAATTTTGTCATGTCACCTGAGGATATTTCAACCATTGATTTTATGGACGAATTCCTTGATAGTGGTGTACAAGTGCTTAAAATTGAAGGCCGAGGTCGCTCACCTGAATATGTCGCCAAAGTCACTCGTGCTTATAGAGAAGCTGTAGATGCCGTCTATGATGGCTCTTACGGTGATAAGTTCGTTAGTGATGCCTACGAAGAAATCTCATCAGTGTATAATAGAGGACTCTCCTCTGGTTACTATTTAGGCAAAGACCAAACTTGGTCAGCTGCTCACGGCTCCAAAGCCACCCATCAAAAAGTATTTGCAGGCAAGGTAAAACATTTTTATAACAAGATAGAGGTTGCTGAAATCGAGATTCAAGCCGGCAGCATCAGTGCTACTGACACGATTATGATTCTAGGCAAGAATACTGGGGTTGCTGAAATCAAGCAACCTGAATTCCACCTCGATGGCAAACCTGCACCACAAGCAAACAAAGGTGATTTGATTTCACTCAAAGTCCCTCAGCGAGTCAAGCCTGATGACCAAGTGTATATCATCAAAGAGTTAGCCACGGTATAACTCCTACTCCACAGGACTTAGCACCCACCTTGAAACCATGGTTGAAATTAGACATAAGCGTTTTGAATGCATCGGCTGTTGCCTCTGTGCTGAGCAAGCGCCTGACTACTGGAAAATGACACCAGATGGCTTAGCTACGCTTTGCCAGATTAAAAAGCACTACAAGCGTCATTACTACACCGAAGGTTGGGATCACGATTACGATAGACTTAAAGTCATTGCTGACGCCTGCCCAGTAAATATTATCAGTGTTAGTAAATAAGTCATGCAGCAACGCTCATCCAAAACACGTACCTCTAGAAGTCTAGCTCGGCAATCAGCTAAAATTTATAAGAGGTTACAGTGGAATGTTGGAGCAACGGTTATTATTGTCTGTATTGCTGCTTATATTTTGAGTTTGGCCTTTTATTATAATGGTCGATTTTTCCGTCAGGCACTCACACCTAAGATTGAAGCGCCTCTAGATGGCGAGGTCTATTTCAACCGCCAGATTTATGGCTTAGGTGCTTTTACGGCTGAAAAGTCATTTATCAAATGGGGTGAGCAAGCTTGGGCAGATGAGCTCTATCTAACAAGTATTGCTTTTAAAACCTCTCCATGGAGTTACTTATTAGCCCAACCCAAGCTCATTGCTAAGTCTCCTATTGAAGCACAAAAAGTCAAACTGACGTTTAAAAAACCATCGACTAACAGTGATTATTCTCAAAACCCTCTCTTTAAGCTGAATAATTCTTACTTTAAAGCTAGTGAATTACTCAGTCGAGAACATGAGATACATATCCCTCAAGAATTGCGTTTATCAGGAGAGGATTTTGACCTCAAGCGTCTGTCTTATGAACAAGTCGAAGTTAAGCTGAAAAACACTAATTTCCATTTACATCAACATCGCCACTTAGCGGCTAAAATCGCTTCGATTTCAGGTGTCTTAGCTGGTAAAACTCTAGAGGCTAAAATCACTAATTTGAGTTTTAACAATGATGCTGATTCCTCTATTGATGCTAACATTCAGCTCAACTTCAGCAATCAAGAAGCGACGATTCAGTCTACTATAAAGACAACTCCTATTTCTTTCATCACCAAAGCAAAGCAAGGCTCAGCTTGGTTGCAAGGTGAACTCAGTTTAGCTCAAGCAGACACCAAAACTCAGTATCTAACTGGCGCTATGAGTAGTAGCACTGATTTACAGTGGCAGGATAACCCTAATCTGATTCTTCAGTCAGCAGGGCTTAAACTTCTTGAAAGCAAATTAGTGCGACTCAGTTCTGAAAAGAATCTAGCTCGATGTTCAGGCTCTCTCTATAAATCAGCTACTGAATTCAAAGGCTCTATCACTCATTACCAATCAAACTACGATTTTCGCATTACTGGTGATTGGCATCTAGATTACAATAAACACCCAAACGGCGCTCTTAATGGCACTATGCGCTTAGGCCTCCCTAGACGTGATGCTAAGCGACTGCTAACCAAAGAAGCGTATGAGGCCAGCTCCATTGGCGAAGAGAACGCCTATCGATGGCTCACATTTGAACTCTCAGGGTTTCTGCATAACGCACAGGACAATATTAAAACTCTCATCAAGCCTTAGAAATAAACCTTGTCAAGGCACAAAAAAACTCTGCAATCTATCTAAGATGCAGAGCTTTTTATTTAATATTTTTTTAGGAAAATGGAGCCAGATATCAGATTTGAACTGATGACCCACGGATTACAAAACCGTTGCTCTACCACTGAGCTAATCTGGCTTTCCTAAGAAGTGAATTGGATATACCTAAATCAGAAAAAGTTGTCAATATATAAGCTCAAAAAAACTTAAATATTTTTTCTTATCTATTTAATGATCAACCGCAGCACCCACGCCCTTGGGAGATCTGATATCCTCTACTAAATCTTGGATTTCCTGACTTGGTGCTGGGGTGAATCTAGCTACGGTAAATGATACCACAAAGTTTAACAACATACCTACAAATCCAATGCCTTCAGGCGTGATACCCAATAAGTACTGGCTTGGTTTTCCACCTAAGAATTGGAAATAGATAATATAGCCTAGCGTAAAGACTATACCAGAGATCATACCTGCTACTGCACCCTCCTTATTCATGCGTTTCGAGAAAATACCAATGAGCAAGGTAGGGAAAAATGAGGAAGCAGCCAAACCAAAGGCAAATGCCACCGTCTTAGCAATAAAAGCAGATGGCGGATTAATACCAAAATAAGCAGCAATAGCCAGTGCCGCGAATGACGCTATTCTGGCATATTTCATTTCTTGTTTATCACTGAGTTCAGGCTTGATAATTTTCTTCATCAAATCATGTGAAATCGAGGTAGATAAAACCAACAAGAGTCCAGCTGCCGTTGAAAGTGCAGCGGCAATACAACCCGCCATGAGTAGAGCTATGACCCATTTAGGCAAGCCTGCCATCTGAGGGTTAGCCATCACCATCACATCATTACCAAACCAAAGTTCATTAGGATTGGAGTGATCAATTTCATTAGTGATGAGGCGCTGTCCTAAACTGCCAAATTCTTCTTCACCATCTTTAGCGATGAGCTTATAGGTTGGTTGCTTGCCTTTAAATACGCTGAAAGTATTTGCTTCTGACTTAGCAGGTCCAAAATACTGAATCTTGCCATCACCATTTTTATCAACCCATACCATTTGTTGAGTTTTCTCAAAATCTTTAAACCAAGTAGGCACTTCTTTGTAAGAGGTTTGGTGTAATTCTTGAATCAAATTCACTCTAGAAAAAGCACCAATAGCAGGTGCTGTTAAATAAATGACTGCAATAAATAACAGAGTCCAGCAAGCTGATTTACGTACAGCGGCTACATCCTTGACCGTAAAAAATCTCACAATCACATGTGGCAAACCAGCGGTACCACACATCAAAGCAGCTGTGATACAAAACATGTTAATTTTGGATAACTTGCCAGAGGTGTACTCCTGAAAACCTATCTGAGTATTAATCGCATTAATTTTATCTAAAAAGGAAATAGACTCCGCTCCTTGAGTTGGATTACCTGCAGTAAAATCTCCAATCAAACCTAACTGAGGAATCATGTTGTTGGTTAAAACAATAGATATAAAAATGGCCGGTATGGTGTAAGCAAATGCCATCACACAATATTGAGCTACTTGAGTATAGGTGATACCCTTCATGCCTCCTAATCCAGCATAGAAAAATACAATACTAGCGCCAATAATCACTCCTGCTGGTATTCCAATTCCAAATAATTGGGAGAAGACAACACCGACGCCTCGCATCTGCCCCATGATGTAAGTCATGCAGATGAAAATAGCGCAAATAACAGCGACCGCACGTGCTACTTTTGAATAGTATCTATCACCCACAAAGTCAGGCACCGTTGCCTTACCAAATTTGCGCAAATAAGGCACCATAAGTATGGTTAGTAATACAAACCCACCTGTCCAGCCCATCAAGAACCTAGAAGCATCATAGCCACTTATAGCGACAGCTCCCGCCATAGAAATAAAAGTGGCTGCAGACATCCAATCAGCAGCTGTCGCCATACCGTTAGCTAGTGGCGAGACTCCTCCTCCAGCAGTATAGTACTCCTTAGTGGATCCAGCTCTAGATCTAATAGCGATGACAATGTAAACGGCAAATGATAAGCCGATAAAAATAAAATTAACCCATTTTTGATCCATGATTCTGTGTCTTTAAAATTAGTTGTGATATTTCTTATCTAGCTTATTCATACCTATCGCATAAACAAACAATAATAAGATAAAGACAATAATGGAGCCTTGCTGAGCCATCCAAAAACCAAAAGGAGCATTACCGACTTTGAAGGCGTGTTCATCTAGCCAATCACGCCATAAAATACTACACCCTAAACTTGCTACGAACCAAACAATTAGTAAACTAATGACTAGGTTTAAACTTTCTCTCCAATGCGATTTTTTCTTACTCATAAAAATTCAAATGATTTTTTATGTTACACACTCCTTTAAGGAATGCACTCTTTTAATTTTATATTTCTATATAGTTTCTTTATTAGGAATCATATAAGTTTATTAAATGCCGTTATTAGTCATTAATTGTCGCGACTTTTATGATCCACTGCGTCACGTAATCCATCACCTAAGAAATTAAAACTTAGCAAAGTAATAGAAAAGAAAATAGCAGGATAAATCAGAATTTGAGGATGAATCTCTAAGTAGTTAGCCCCTTCTTTAATTAGTGTCCCCCATGAACTATTCGGAGGTTCAATACCTAATCCTATAAATGAAAGTGTCGATTCTGTAAGGATAAATCCTGGTATCATTAAGGTGCTATACACAATAATCGGCCCTAATAAATTTGGGATAATATATTTAAAAATGATACGCAGATGCGACAGGCCTAGGCACTTCGCAGCCAACACAAATTCTTGTTGTGCCAAATGAGCTGCTTGTGTGCGCACAATACGTGCTGTATTAAGCCAACCAAGAGCGGTAATTGCTAATACTAACGGTACTATATTACCATATCTCATCACGATATCTTGGCTCCAGCCCCAATCATTAATTAGAAAGTTTAGAACTCTTTCTAAATTAGGAGCTATCGCTTCTTTAAACAAAATCACCACTACCAAAAATGGCATAGCTAATAAACCATCAACAATACGCATCAAGGTCGAATCTAACTTATTTCCAAAATAACCAGCTAAAGAACCGTAGATAAGCCCAATAATCACAGTGATGATAGTCGCCAGAATTCCCACTAACAAAGAAATCTCACCACCTGACAAAATACGAGCCAACAAATCACGACCTAAGTGATCCATACCTAACCAATGCTCTGCTGATGGAGCTGCAAAAACCTGACTTAAGTCCTGAGCATTGGGATCTAGCCCCCCATCAAAGAACAAAGGCATATTAAGTACTGGCCTTGCAATAAAACATAGAAATAAAATCGAAATTATCGTCCAGAAACAGGTCATGGCGACACGGTTCTTTTTGAAAGATAGCCAGGTTCTATTGCTTGATAACGACGACATAATAATAAAATTATAGAGCCCCTTTGCGCAGCTGAGGGTTCATAGCAATAATAAGTAAATCTGAAATGAGATTAGAACCTGCGATAATAATACCGTAAAACATCACCAAACCTTGTAAGAGCATGTAATCTTGAGAGGTCACACTATTGACAAAATGCTGCCCCATCCCCGGCACCTGAAAGATATTTTCAATGACAAATGAACCTGTGATAATCGAGGCAAAGGCAGGACCTAAGTAAGTGATGGTGGGGCGCAATGACGGACGTAACGCATGCTTAAACAAAATGCTCATAGTCGAAGCACCTTTAGCTCTAGCAGTACGTATATAATCTTGCGCTAGCACCTCAATCACAGAACTGCGTGTCAAACGAGACACATAAGCAGCGAGACCTACACCTAGAGTAATGGTAGGCAGAATCCAATCTGCAGGGTTTGACCAACCAGCCACACTCATCCAACTGACATTTTTGGCTAAGAATACCTGAAACAACGGAGCTAAAACAAAAGAAGGCACACAAATCCCGATAACAGCGAGCAACATCGATACATGATCAATCCAGTTATGTTTATTAAGCGCAGAAATAAAGCCTATGGGAATACCTAAAGCCACACCAAAAATAAAAGCACTGATACCTAGAGTCAAAGATATAGGAAAGGAGGTCTTAATGATTTCTGAAACCGAATAATTTTGTAAGCTATAGGACGGCCCTAAATCGCCTTTCAATACCTGTTTCCAGTAATCTAGGTACTGAAAAAATTGTGGTTTATCTAGTCCGTAATTTTCGTTGAGCTGCTTTTCTATATGCTCAGGCATTGCCTTGTCACTAGCAAAAGGATCTCCTGGCATTCCTCGCACTAAAAAAAACGTGACTGAAGTCAGCAGAAAGACGATCAGCAACGTCCATAAAACTCTACGAATGATAAACAGCAGCATTGTATTTGAAATTACTTAATCAATAACTGATACAACCACCATGCTACACCTGCTATCATTAGAAGGCTTAAGACTATCATAAAGAGACTAATTTTTTGGCTCGTTATCTCTTGTGAAAGCTCTCTTTTACTCAACGATACCTCGTGAATATACTGCTCTTCAGATTCTATGTAACTTTGAGATGGAGGGATGGTCATCTTGGCCTCCATTTCTTTGAGAGGCTGAGCTTGTGCTTTTTTTTCTAATTGCTTGAGCTCGTCTTGCAACTTTTGGTAAGCGGCTTCGACATCTTTTATATCTGTTAAATCATCTTTGGCGCTCATATTACATCAAACCTAAAATAAGAATAATAACAATGGCAAAGAAAAACAAAGGCAAGTGGAACCAGAAGCCCTGCTTCATGAAAAAAGCGATACTCTGGTTTTCTTCTTTATTCTGACGTTTATTTTTCTGACGAAATACTGTGATGTGCTGGCTATGTCTAAATTCTTTTTCTGCCTCTTCAAACGCTTGACTTGCTTGAGTGACAAAACTTTTGGCATCATCTAAACTAGTCTTGATTCTGTCGTTACTCCACTCTTCGACGCGCAAATCTTTCATTTTTGAGCGCCAATGACGGAATTCTTCTTCTGTTGTGCGAAGTTTTTCTAAATCTTTATCTAAGCTCAGAATTAAATCTTCCATTAGAGGCAATGCCTCTATGAAGTCGTGCTCAACTTTTTCTTTGTAGAGTAAGAATGCTTCTTTTTTCTGAGTGATTTCTTGAATCTCTTGACGCTTGCGAGCGAGCTCAGCTTCTTTTTGTTTGATTTGGTCAATTTGAGCCTGAATCACATCGACACTCGTCTCTTCTTGATGAGCATTTTCTTCATCTATGAGTAATCCTTGTTCTTCTTCTTTTGACTCAAACATAATTTTTTTTGTACCCAGCGTAAGCAGTCAAATAAATAGCTAAAAAAATGATTAATTCATTTAATAACAATTTAAAATTTGCTTATAAACAAGCTACCAATGAGCAAAATAATTGTCAAACTATTTACATGATACTTTAACGAGCTTTTTGACTTCAGCTTTATAAGTTTTTAACTGTGATATTTATGAGGCTGTTGACTCGCAAATGTTTATTGACTCTTCTGCGGCTAAGCTTTTACATATTCTTATGTTGGCAGTAGATTTAACTCATATTTCTAAGTATTATAAAACATCATTTTTACATGGATTATTATCTAATTCTGATAATGCGGCTCCCGCTTTAAATGAGTTGTCTTTGTCTATTGCTCAAGGAGAGACTTTAGGTATTATTGGCCCTAATGGCTCAGGCAAATCTACCTTGCTGAAAATAATCTTAGGTTTATTAACTCCTAATTCTGGGCAAGCTCTAATTTTTGGCAAACCTGCACAGAGTGTGGAAGCCAAAAATCTCACCGCTTATATTCAAGAAGAGCAGACATTTGACCTCAATTTAAGAGCTGTCGATATTTTGCAGTTTTTTTGCATGTTGGCAAAAATACCTAAATCACAACAAGCTGCAATTATTGATCCTCAATTAGCAGCTTTTAACCTCACAGAGGTCTATCACCAAAAATTAAGAACTTATTCCAAGGGCATGATTCAGCGCCTTGCTATAATCATCGCTACCCTGCATCACCCTAAACTCATGATTCTTGATGAGCCAACCTCTGGTATGGACCCTTCTGGCGTTAAGCTCATGTATGACCAATTGGCTAAATTAAAATCTCAAGGCATGACCTTAATTATCTGTTCTCATGATTTAGCTGATTTAAATGACATCTGTGATCGCGTCTTAATTTTAAACAAAGGTCAATCAATCTTTCATGGTGAGCTCAATAACGGCGTCACACAACATGGCAATTTACTCGAGACTTACCATCACTTTATTCATCCATGAATCCGATTCTAGCTATAGCCGCCCATACCTTTAAGCAGGGCATTAAACAGAGATTATTTATTGTCTCTATCATTATTGCTGTGCTTATTTTTGTGCTCAATAATATTGGCGTGACTTACACGAACAACGCTTATCAAAACTGGCTTAACCAAATGCACTTTCTTCAAAGTGGGGCTTTGAGCGCCATGTTTTTCTTAGGTCTATTTACTGGTATTTTTGCCTTATGTTTAATTATTTACCAAGATATTAGTTCTAAGCAAATTTTTCTCATTCTTAAATACCCTTTGCATTGGGGGCACTATTTATTGGGGCGTTATTTAGGAGGTTTGAGCTTAATTTTCGTCAATACACTAGCGCTTAATATAATCACCTTGATTATTTTCCCTATCAAAATCCATTACCAATTATCTGGTGAACTAGCAGAACTAGCCTATCAGGCTCTACCCGCTATTATTAATAACTTTGAATATAGTGTACTTATAGAATTTGCTAAACTCGCTATGCTATTAAGTGTGTTTGTATTATTTACGATTATGACTCGTTCTTTTATTAACTCTCTCGTTTTGGGTGCTTGCTGGTTACTGGGAGCTAGTTTTAAATATGACTTACTTTTAGTCGCCAAACAATATTATGGCGCTGACTCATTCTTCTATTTAGCTGCCAAAAATTCAGGTCTTATTTTTCCTGATTTAGCGGCTTACTCATTGGATCTGATTCACTTAAATCATGAAAGCGCATCGTTTACACTTGTGGTTCCACTCATAGCCTCTAGCATTATTATTAGCACTTGCTATTTAGGTTTAGGATTTTTAAGCACTTTACTCAACAAAGCTTAGTTATTATCACACTACACGACAAAAAATTACGGACGCAATGAGGAGCTAATAAGACTGGAGCAAAGCGACAGCCCTTTAGGGTGAGCGACAGCCTGAGTAAGGCTGGGCTCATCAAATCAACGATAGGAAGTAGATTTAAAGGGTCAAAGGTAAATTGAAGTTAATTAAAAGAATGATTATAAATAAGAAAATAAAAGTTTTAGTAAAATTAGAGCAACTACGTTGCCTTAATAAAATAAAAGAAGCCATAGCTCTTTTGCCCTTATGCTGTGTTGCTCCCTTAACTGGTATCTCGATACCAGTTGGCGGTCATGCCTTGCCTAAGAACAAAATCAGCAAACGAGTAGTGCAGCTGATAAGACTCGCAGAATGCTTGAGCATTCGAGAAGCCCCCTCGATGGGTGAGAGACAGCCAAAGCTTGGCTGGGCGAATCAAATACCTTATGGTATCATTAATTTTTTTGTCGTGTAGTGTGAGTTATTATGAAAAGCCTTATTCAATCTACCTTCTCTAAATACCTAAAACTGCATTGGGGTATGTTATTTATTTTAGGGATTATTAGTTTTCTTAGTTTGGAGACTATTGAGAGTGCTGCGCGCCACTTTGATCAGGGTGGCTCTTGGTTTGCCCAACGTCAACTCATCTGGATTGTACTAGGAGTTTTACTTTGTTTGGCGATTAGTATTATTGACTATCATAAACTTAAACGGCTAATTCCTTATGCCTATATAGTAGGCTTGTTATCACTGGTAGCTTGTATTTTCTGGGGCAATGCCACCCACCAAATTGATTTAGGCTTTATTAGTTTTCAACCTGTACAATTTGCTATCTTAACCACTCTGCTTTTCTGTTCCTATAGCTTTGAACAAGTATGGGCATACCCTGGACGCTGGAGTATGGTCGCTAAATTAGTGATTATTACTCTATTTGCCACTTTACCGCTCACCCTAATACTTATTATTGGAGATACAGGTACTGCGTTAGTCTGGCTTCCTTCTTTGTTTATCATGCTGTTGATTGTTAACTTTCCTTGGCGTTATTTGCTCTTGATTTTAATTACTTTCATCGCCCTATTACCTATTTTATACTACTTTGTTCTCCCTCTCGCACCAGAAAGGCCTCAAGAACGTATAAAAACTTACATCGCTACTCTCAACCAAGAGGAAGTTGATATTAATAATGATGCTTATGCTCAACATTACATCTCTCTAGCTATAGGCAAAGCTGGACTCAGAGGAACGGGAGTTAACAGTACTGTAGAAGATGGCTCTATTCATGCACAAAAATATATACCTTGGAAAACAGCTCATAATGACTTTATCTTTGCTGTTTTTGCTGAGGAGCGCGGATTTTTAGGTGCTTTACTTTTACTTATTTTATATGCCTCACTACTCATTGCTCTACTTTTTATTTCCATTCAAAGCCATGATATTTTTGCTTCTTGTTTTACCAATCTAGCTGCATTTTGGTTTTTTTCTCATATTTTCCAAAATATCAGTATGTGTTTATTGCTCATGCCTATTACAGGAATCCCTCTACCCTTTATGAGTTATTCGGGTACTTTTACTCTGACTTGTTTTGCCATTATTGGCATCGCCCAAAGTATTTGGATACATCGCCAACCAAAAGCTAATGATACATCCTCCAAATCAGACCTACTCAATTTAAATAAATTTGCTAGTCTTAAATAAGGGTAAAATTGTATAAAAAAGCATAAACTATAAACAAATTTTTTGATAACAGGCGTTGCATGATTAAACAACTGTGACTAATATGAATCAAAAAAATGCATCATCTAACTATTTTAACTCCATTCGATTAATGGAAACTAGTGCCAAAAAAGCCACCCCCAATGTTGAATCCCCTCAAGTCGAACTAAAAATTGACTGGGAAAATTGGGTGCGTGAATACTCTCCTAAACTGCTTCTTTTTGCACGTGGTCAAACTCGTAGCCAAGAAGATGCACAAGATATTTTCCAAAATGCTCTGATTAAATTGCATAAAAAAGTCAGTGAAAAGACGTTTAAAGGTGATGAAAAAGCGACATTGTCTTACATGTACACCCAGATTAGACGTGAAGCTATTGACTTAGGCCGTAAAAATGGACGCCGTCAAAAGCGTGAGAATTTTTCACAAGTTGAATTAGATATCAATCACCAACAAAACACTCACGGATGGAATCAAAGCACTAAGATTCCAGATGAAACTTTAGAGCTCTTGCAATCCATGCTGGAGGATTTACCTGAAAAATTTGCCCAAGTTATTCACATGAAAATTTGGGGTGAGCTTACATTCTTAGAAATTGCTAAGGAGCTCAAACTATCGCAAAACACAGTAGCTTCACGTTACCGCTACGGTATGCAAAACCTGAAAAAGCGCCTAGACTACCTAAACCAGCAAGGCAAGCTTGAATTATCGTAACAACTATCCCCTTAATTAATATGAAAGACCTTATTCAACTCATATCTCAACCTAAAAATTCTAAAGCTAATATTGAAGATATTATTAGTGATGAATTCTTAGAATCTTCACTCAGAGAGCTTAGCCTCAAACCCAGCAGCGAAGAAGATGTCCAGAAATGGCTCAATATTCTCACTCCTCAAAGTGAGCCTCAGGCTCAACCTAAACTAGTAAAGCTCAATTTTGCTATGATTAGTCAAATCGCTGCAGCCATTATTATTGGTGTTAGTTTAGCCGTACTTACTCCTCAATTTGGAAGTCAATCTCAACCTAAAGCTTTAGCTGACACCCAAATCAATACTGCTGTGCCAATTAATAATGCCATTCAATTAACTGATACACCTGTATCAGTTTCTAACGAAGACATTGCCTTGGCCGCAACTTGGGTTCAAGAATCTGTACAGACACAATCAGCAGGCATTTATGAAGCTGCTAATGGAAACCTTTACCACGCCGTAGAATTTAACTATCTTGAATTACCTGACACAAATGGCACTGTAAAACCTAAATTACAACGCAAGACCGAATACATATTTATTCCTGTTGAAGAAACTTATTAATGATTTATTCATTTGTAATTTTAGTCATGAAATATCTTTGCCTACTACTAAGTATTGCCGCACTGCAGGTGTATGGATATGGTGAGCATAAAAAAATGTGCTTAGGGGTTAAAACCCATCCTCTTCCTGAATGGGCGGCTGAGCAGATGAACCTACGTTACGGAGAAGGTTTACTCATTAAACATGTTCTTAATAACAGCCCTGCTGACAAAGCTGGTTTATACAACAATGACATTATCACTAAAATTGATGAGCAGGTTGTAGGCACTCCTCAGCATCTACGTGATCTCATTTGCGAGAAAGAAGCTCTCGAAAAAGTAACTGTCAGTATTTTAAGACAAGGCAAACCCTTATCTATTGATGTCACTTTAGAGCGCAGCACTTTTGACATCGAAGATATTCCTGATTCTAAAAACCATAAAAATGATTTAGCTGACCATCAAGAAGCCGAGCAAAAACATTCTAATCCACAAGCTCATTCCCCTCAACCTGGAGGCTCTCAACAACATTTACGTCAACAAATGCGTCAACAAATGCAGGCTTTTCAAGAACAAATAAACCAATTGCTAAAGAGTGATTCATTTGAAAGTTTTGCTGATTTGAAAAAACACATGCAAGAAGACCTCAAAGCTTTTAAAGCCAAGAGAAATCAAAAAGGGCATTTTAAAGGGCACTCAAGTAGCAGTTTTCAATTTATGGATAGTGAAGGTATTATAAAAATTGAAACACACAATGACAAACAGACAATTACCATACGTGATTCAGATAATAACACTCTCTATCAAGGTGCTTACCCAAAAAACCAAGAAGATTGGGACAATATGGATAACGCTGCCAGAGAACGCCTACTAGCACTCGACCTAAAAGTTAATCCAGAAACAGGGTTAGTCACTGCTCAATTAGCTAATTAAATAAGACATTTTAGGTCTAGCCAAAAGCGCAGCTAAACACTAACATACCACCGTGTATGTTATTAAACTCATCAATCTGCTCTGGATGCTTATTCCAGTTTGCATCGTTGCCTTCTTTTACGCAAGATGGATAGATAATAAAAAAGAAATAGCTTGGGCTACTAGCCGCATGATCGCACAGCTTATTATCTGTGGTTATGTTCTCAACACTCTTTTTGCTCAAGAAAGTTCATGGATAGCTATTGGCGTTATAGCGGTGATGGCAGGGTTTTCTACCTTTACTGCTTTACGCCCTCTCGACTCCAACCTAAAAACAAAAAAAGCTTATAGCTTAGTTTTAGTTTCCTTATTACTTAGCGCTATACTACACCTTTTTTTGATGCTTCAACTCGTCATTCAAGATGACCCTTGGTACAGCCTACACCGTCTCATTCCTTTATCTGGCATGGTTTTTTCCACAGGTATGAATGCTTTAGCTATAGGTATAGAACGTTTTAGCAAAGCCTATGGAGATACCGATGATTTTGTTGACGCTCGTAAACAAGCTTTTAAAACAGCTCTTATTCCTCAAATTAACAGTCTTATGGTGGTAGGTCTAGTCTCACTACCTGGCATGATGACAGGGCAAATACTCTCAGGAGTCGACCCTCTCATCGCTGTGCGTTACCAAATTATGATTATGGCTATGCTCTTGGGTAATTCTGGTATCTGCCTCATTATCTATTTCACCTTAAAAGAAAGAGCACTTAAATTAATTTAACATTACCATTCATAAAAAACTTGTCGCTGAGCTAGCTTCAAACTATTTTATAACTTAAGGAGTATTAATAGCCTTTAAAGTACATTAAACAATAAATACTCCTGTTCTTCCCTCTTAAAATCCCCTTATGAAACTCACCATTCTTTCTAGAGCTCCGCAATGCTATTCAACACGTCGCTTAGTAGAAGCCGCTAAAAACAGAGGACACGAAGTCCTCATCCAAGACCCGTTACGTTTTGCTATAGATATGGAAGAGGGAGAGCCTGACCTCTATTATAAGGGCAAAGCCATCGAAACTCCCGATGCTATTCTCCCTCGTATTGGAACTTCTATTACCCGTTACGGAACCACCGTTGTACGTCAATTTGAACAAATGGATGTTTACACACCTAACACGGCAAGCGGTATTGGTAATTCACGTGATAAACTCAGAAGTCTTCAAATACTATCAAGACATAACATAGGTATACCTCGAACCGCTTATGTAAGTCACAAAACAGATGTAGCTGGAGCTATTGATCGTGTAGGAGGAACGCCTGTTATTATTAAGCTTATCGAAGGTACTCAGGGTGTAGGCGTTATTCTCGCTGATAAGCCTGAAATTGCTAAAGCCATTATCGAAACTTTACATAGCGCAAATCAAAACGTCCTTATTCAAAAGTTTGTAGCAGAAAGTAAAGGCAAAGATGTCAGAGCGTTTGTCATTAATGATCGCGTAGTTGGAGCTATTCGTAGAACAGCTCAAGGGCAAGAATTTCGTAGTAATGTGCACCGAGGAGGAGTTGCCACAGCTATTGATTTAGATCCAACTTATGAAAAAGCAGCAGTACGCGCCGCTCAAATTATGGGCTTAAAAGTCTGTGGTGTCGACATGCTCGAAGGTGAAAACGGACCACAAATCATGGAAATTAACTCATCTCCAGGTTTAGAGGGCATCGAAGGAGCTACAGGACTCGATATCGCTGGAGAAGTGATTGATTTTGTTTGTAGCCAAGCTAATATGCCTGAGATTGATATCAGACAAAGACTTACCGTAAGTAAAGGCTATGGTGTCACAGACATCACCATCCCTCCAGGTAGTATCTTTATAGGGCAGACAGTTTTTCAAACTGGACTTAGAGAAAAAGATGTGGTGGTACTCACGCTTAAGCGTGGCGATACTGTAATTTCAAACCCTAAGTCATCCCGAGAACTGGAGGCGAATGATACGCTACTTTGTTATGGTAAAATTGAAAATATGAAATCCATGCTTCCTGACAAGCCTAAACGTCGTCGCAAACTTAAACCTCTACCTTCTACACCTGTCACAGAAGGTGCTATCAATGAAGAAAACCTACCTTTATGAGTCCTTCCAAGCTCAACCGCAATAAGCGATCTCTCACAAGCTTATCTAGAAAAAAAATAAATCTAGGCGAGCGCAAAAGACTCTTACTTAAAGCAGGTGAGAGTTTTACTGGGGTGCCTGTTCATCTACCAGTGATGATTTGGCGTGGGCTAGAAGATGGCCCTGTATTAGGTATCACTGCTGCCATTCATGGTGATGAAATTAATGGTACTGGCGCTATCATTAAACTTATTCAAGACCCTCCTTTTGAATTAAAAAGAGGCACACTCATTCTCGTTCCTGTAGTCAATATTATGGGATTTGAAAGGCATAGTCGCTACACTCCAGATCGTAGAGATTTAAATCGCACTTTCCCCGGCAGTGAAAAAGGCAGCCTAACAGGTAGGCTTTCACGCTTCATTATGAAAGAGATTGTCAGTCGCTGTGATTATATCGTCGACTTGCACACAGCTGCTGTTCGCAGAACCAATTTTCCCAATGTTCGTGCCGATATGAGTAATCCAGATTGCGAACGACTAGCCAAAGCTTTTGGGGCAGAAGTCATCGTTAACAATGCAGGACCCGATGGTTCCTTTAGAAGCGAGGCCTGTAAAGCCGGCTGCCCTACTATTATTTTAGAAGCGGGAGAAACTCTCAAGGTTGAGTCGACCGTTCAGGATATGACCCAACGAGGACTTTCTCATGTCATGGCAGAGTTGGGCATGATAGAGCTCTCAAATCAAACACGACCAGAGACTGCTCCACATCAAATGATTGTTAAAAACTCTAGTTGGGTGAGAGCTAGTAGCGGTGGTTTTCTAACCTTTCACGTCGCTCCAGGAGAGACTGTGGAAAAAGGGCAGCCTATAGCAACCAATACAGGATTACTTGGCAAAGAACAGGAGACTATTATCAGCCCTCACCACGGTATTGTTTTAGGTATGACAACCATGCCTGCCGTATCACCTGGCGATCCTGTTGTGCACATTGCAGTTCCAGACACACGCAAACAGTTTCGCTCATTAGAAAAAAGCGTGGAAGAAATTGATGATGATACCTTAGAAAACCAAGTGCGTGAGCATCTTGCTACCAGTATTACCGTTGTAGAACACCCTATAGATATGGAAGAATCAACTGAGGACACATGAAAAAGCTAACAACTATTGGATGGAGAGAATGGATTGAACTGCCCGAATGGAATTTAAAAATCAAAGCCAAAGCTGACACAGGAGCACGCAGTAGCGCTATTGACTGCTCAAGTATCGAAGAGCTTGCGGGTGATCGAGTTCGTTTCACTATTCGCATTTCCAAAAAAAACAACAAATACATAACTCTAGAGGCACCTATTGCCCTACGTAAACATGTGCGTAGTAGCACAGGACATGGGCATGATCGCTTATTTGTAGAAACCACGCTCAAACTCAAAGATGTAGAGAAAAAAGTCCTCGTCAGCCTCACCTGCCGCAAACGCATGATCCACAGAATGCTTATAGGTAGAGAAGCTCTCGCTGGAGACTTTCTAGTAGATAGTAGTGTAGACTACCACATCACAGCTCCAGAAAAATAAATGCAGCTATTATCATAATGATGCCTACTATAACTAGAAACCCTGTGAATATAGTAAGTTTATAGCTAAATTCTTTTTCTAGCATCATGCCTAAAGGCTGAATTTTAAGTTTACTAAAAGATATTAACTTTAAGAATAACCAACCTATAAAATATAAAGCAGGTGCTATTACACGCTCCCAAAGGATATCTATAAGAAATCTTAGTATTTCAGTAAATAGAAAATCTAACATATGATTATCTATATTTATCTGTATATCGACGGGCGCTTTTAATCTGCTCTTTGGTTTCTAGGCAGCATTTTCTGCGACTACGGATCCAATCCACACAATCCATATCTTTAGGGATGAATCCTGCTTTAGCACACCAAGCGATGATGAACTGGCCTGTTCTGCCACAACCTGCCACACAATGAATCACCACAGCTTCACCTGCTGCATGATGCTTATCCATAATGGCAATAAACTCCTCAATTTGCTCATCACTAGGCACCCCATAATCAGGCACATGGATAAAATAGTAATCTAATTCCTTGGGTACGTCCTTGCGATTATCAAATTCACAGACATTCACTACAGCCTTAATCTTGTTCTTCTTAAACAAATCGAAAACATAAGGATCAGGCCACCAAGAGGCTGCTATGATTGCTTCTACTATCCATGTGAATGGCTCTGTTCTCTCTGGTTGACCGTTAGCAGGCCAGTACCAAGGTCTCATTGATTTTGACATCTTCTTTTAAATAATACTACGTGCAAATGATACCGCTTCTTTGCGATTGTCAAAAGTCATTTTACCATTTTTTTGAATCACATAGGTTCTATCTGTCTGAGTTTTCTCAACAACGACATAATTCCAAGATTTTACTGAACAGTATTTCTTCCAGATATTGATGAGGTTTTCACGACTATCAAAATCAACTACGAGGAATTTTCGTTTAATCGCCAACGAAAATTTTTCCTGTTCATGCTTTTTAAGACGATGAGGCACATTACGAGAGCCGATTTTGACACCAGATTTTTTCCCTTTGGTTAAATTCTCTATGTGTTTTTCTTTCATCAGCTTTCCTAAATTATTGTCTTTTGTATCATTGCCATTAACTTATGGCAGACTCAATATCTGCAATAATATCATCAATATGCTCAATACCGATAGATAGACGTATCAGCCCAGGTGTAATGCCTCCAGAAGCTTGCTGCTCAGGATTCAGCTGAGAATGCGTCGTTGAAGCAGGATGTATCGCTAACGATTTAGCATCGCCTACATTGGCTAAGTGTGAAAACAAACTGAGTTTTTCGATAAATGCCTTACCAGCATCCTGCCCACCTTTAATTTCAAAGGTCACCACAGAGCCTCCCATGCCAGATTGATATTTTTGATTCTTTGCATATTCAGAGTCCTCTTTTAACCCTGGGAACTTCACCCACTCAACCTGCGAATGCGCTTGTAAATACTCTGCTACCTTTAAGGCATTTTCACAATGCCTTTGCATACGTAAGTGCAAGGTCTCAATACCTTGTAACACATGCCAAGAATTGTCTGGCGAGATACAAGCTCCTAAATTTCTTAGTGGGACTGTTCTCATACGTAGAATAAAGGCTAATGGAGCCAACGGCTCTGGCAAATCATGCCCCCAACGCAAACCATGATAAGAATAATCAGGTTTATCATAGAGCGGATGCTTGCCAGCTGCCCAATTAAATTTACCTGAATCAATCACGATACCACCAATCGCAGTCCCGTGCCCCCCTAACCATTTTGTGAGCGAGTGCACCACAATATCCGCTCCATGCTCTATAGGACGACATAGATAAGGGGTAGAAAATGTAGCATCCACAATCAATGGCAATCCATGTGCATGAGCCACATCTGCAATGCCCTCTAAATCCATGACTTCAGATGCTGGATTAGAAATAGTCTCAGTAAACACAGCGCGTGTATTCTGATCAATTGCCGCCTCTATTTCCTCAGGGTTGTTCACATTGACGAACTTCACTGTAATACCCAATGCTGGCAAAATATCATTAAACTGTGTGTAAGTACCCCCATAAAGGTTGGCTGAAGACACAATATTATCACCTGCTTGAGCTAAATTAATAATACTGTAAAAAATAGCTGATGTGCCAGAAGCAACCGCAAGACCACCGAGCTCATGCGCACCTTCCAGTAGAGCCACACGTTTCTCCAAAACATCAGTTGTAGGGTTTTGTAATCTCGTGTAAATATTACCTAACTCCTTAAGGGCAAATAAGTTCGCTGCATGTTCAGCAGAATCAAATACATACGAAGCAGTCCTGTAAATAGGCAAAGCTCTAGAATTAGTAGTCGGGTCAGGCTGCTGGCCACCATGTAAGCATAATGTTTCTTTCTTCATAGACATACACTATAGAGCGACAACCTTGGAGAATAAAGCCTAGAAATTATAAAAAACTCACACAAAATCACTCATCAAGTTAATCCCTTATTTTTAGTATATAAGGATTATCCTCGTTGCTTTGCAACGACGCTCTGCAAGCTTCTCTCGCGTGCGCTCGAAGGAAATTATCCTCAGCTTGTTGACACAAT